>JBFWKV010000008.1:0-18423 GCA_050252475.1 Candidatus Omnitrophota bacterium
GCCTATATTAAATAATTGTGACAGTTTTTTGCTATTACTATTGATTCTTCTCACATTGTATCTCTTCAAAAGATCTTCAGTCCCATCTTGAGAGTCGTTGTCAATAACAATTATCTCAAAATTACTATAGCTCCCATTAATAATGGCTTTTAAACATTTTTCAAGATCTTCTTTCCTATTTTTAGTATTAACAATCACTGATACAGGGAAACTTTTTTCACTCATTTATATTTTTATAATTCTAAATTTTTAGATAGTTTTTTTGCTATTAATTTTGCCTCAAACTTATTTTTAATAAAGGTATAAAGAGGTTCGTATTTCTGAATTAATTCATTTTTATATTGAAGTGCGTAAATAATTTTTTTTGCCAAATCAATATAGTCATCTCTTCTAAATAATAATTTTTCATCAAAATTCTCTCTAAAAGAGTCTAAATCTGGTGCCACAATTATTTTCCCCATGACGATATATTGTAAAAACGCAGTTGTTACTACAAAATTATTTCCTAAATTACTATTTCGTAAAGGCACCCCTACATCACAAGCAGATATATAATTAGGTATTTGATTAAAAGGAATCCAGCCTGTAAAAATTACTGATTTGCTAATACCTAATAGATGAGCAAGTTTCTTAAGCCTATTTAAGTCTGGTCCATCTCCAACTATCATAATTTTTGCATCAGGAAATTCTTTTAATATATAAGGAGTTGCTTTCAGTAAGATATCCACTCCTTTTATCTTAGAGATTAATCCATGAAACATAATCACTGGTTCATTTTTCAATCCAAATTTATCTCTAATATCTGCTCCTTTGGCTTCTTTGTGAAATTCATCTATATCTATTGATTCTTCTACTACAGAAATTTTACTTTGATTAACTCCATTCTCAAGCAAAAATTTCTTGAAACTTTCACTGATAGCAATAATCTTATCGATTTTCCTCCAGGTAAATTTCTCAAAACAATGAATGAACTGGTAAATTAATTTACCAAAAAATCCTCTGTCGTAGAAAAGATAGGCGGTCTGTAAATCTCCTAATCGCATAGTCACAGGTAATCTAGAAAAGACTTTTATTAAATATGCATAAAAAGGTAGTGAATCATCACAATATATAATATTAAATTTATAACACAGATTTAAGCGCCACACCTTAAATGGTGTCATAAGAATAAATAATAGGCTTTTTATCCATTTGTCTACATTATTTGTACGATTAAACTGGAAATTTATTGGGCAGAAGTTAAAATCTTTTATCTGATTATTATCAGACCTTCCGGCAAAAGTTATAACAAATAACCGATGACCGCTATTTATGACTTCTCTCAAAAAATAAGGGAAAGAGGGATTGGTCTCTTTAATTTCTGTCAATGGATATCTATGCAACACACAAATATTCATAAGGTTGTCTTTTGTCCAAAATCATATCAGCATCGAGATAAAGAATATATTTTCCACTTGCCTGTTTTACCCTCTTAAATAATTCTTCAATCTACTGCGAATATACCTCTTACCATATGTAGATTTAAGGTATTTCTCTCTGTGAATAGCGTCTCGCTAATTTAAACAATACTCATAATATACTAATTTCAACGGGAAATTATAAACTTTTACGCCGTGAAATACGAAGCTATTTCACTGGGGTTGTCCGTATATTCTAAAGCAATCTCCTTTGTCCGGTCAACAGAATTGTTATCCCCCACAATTATCTCAATTTTATCCTGAGGGCCACCTAAAGTCGCTCTGCTCCTCCGGGACAAGTAGGATTGGGCCTTTATACTCCTTAGACAGTTTTCGATGTTGGCTTCTTCGTTTTTAGTAGTTATAATTACTGATACTAGTTTATCGTTCATCGTCTGTCGGTTTCGGTTAGGTATCGGTTTCGTCTGTCGGTTGCGTTAATCGTCTTTCTTTTTCGTAACCAATCTACGATAGACGACTTACGACACGTAACCGCAACCCAAACCGTTTCTGCGAAACCCGTTGTTCAAGACTTAAAACCAACCGTGTCCACCTACGAGGTGGCCCCGATTGCCACCTACGAGGTGTACAGGGTTGCCACCTACGAGGTGGCCAGGGGTTTTCCTGAATTTCCTATCATACTTTTTATAGCTAATTTCAAAATTTTAAAATTATCTTCCAGATAATATTTTCTCTCTTTATCTTCCAATAAAGAAGCGAGTTTTACAGAATAATCTTTTCTGCTAAACGAATCTATAACTCTTAGCACCTTCTTTAGTTTTTTAGAATCTCCATTTAAACCTATACCTCTCCTATATAAAAACTCAATATCAAAAGCATCCCTTATTTCTTTTCTATCTAACAATGCATCTATTTTAGCGCGCATCATATCTTCTAAAGAAACAATATTTACCAATACCTGTTTACTGGAATATTTACTGTAAGCAATGGCCTGTTCTGTTTTTATTTTTTCGGGCTCTTTTCGTATCTCTATCTTTAAACTACGAGGATAATTCTTATTCTTAAGCTCAAATAATAAAGTATAAAATTTAAGTGCGGAATCTTTCAATTCATAGAATTGCTTTAGATAGGCCTTTAGACTCTTAAAGAGTTCACTGGCATTCACTCCCTGCACAAGCCAAAAATCCAAATCGACAGAGAATCTATTCATTCCAAAACATAAACGGAGCATCGTTCCTCCCAAGAATATCAATTTATTTAAGAACCTACCACTGTTTAGTATGTCTAAAACTTCAATTTCAAACTGTTCTTGTAGAATTAAATCCTGCATATTTTTTGAATGGTTCTTTGCGTCTTCATAGGAAATATTTTTGCCATTTCTCTAATTTTATCTTTGTCTAAAATATCAAGGTTAAGGGCATGGAAATCTATTTTGTATTTCCCAAAAGAGTATAAATATACCGCATCCAGAAAAGCCTTTTCTTTCGTGGCTATAAAAATTCCATTTCTCTTTTCCAAACCAAAATAATATTTCTCTTGAGTTTTATAATAATTGAATGCCACCCCTTTTACAGAAAATTTAATTGAACGCTTCAGGGTTATACTTTCATAATAATTTCGTGGGATTTGGGTAGTTACTTCATACTCGGAAAGTGCGCTCACAAGAGAAATATAAGAAGGCACCTGAAGGAAATTTGCAAGTTTGAAGAAATCCTGACGAGAATAAATTTCCCAATTATGCCTTAATACATAAAAATCCTTTTTAAGCCGTAAGAATATATTATTTTTTACATATCTATAACACAATACCTTAGCCGAATCCAATTTAATACCAAAAGCTTCCGCAACATCCTTAGTGGAAAAAAATTTTTTCTCTCTTAACTTTTCTATGCGCGTAATCATTCCGGGCTATTTAGTAATTAGTAAGAATAAATAATTATCAATTTTGTTAATTATATATATTTATAACATATTTATAACCGCTATGTCAAGCGAATTTATGCTTTACCAACCGTGTCCACCTCGTAGGTGGTCATCGGAGCCACCTCGTAGGTGGACAGCGGTTTAATGCCTTAAGCCTTAATATTAATATGCTCTAAATATCTATTTCTTAGCAGTCGCCAAGGAAGCGTAATTAACCCGCTCAGCCGGTAATTGTAGGATGAACGGTTAAAAAATAGCTCAAGACCTTTAATAGGATGATGTAAATAAAAAGTAAAATAGGCTTGTGCCTGCCATCTCTTGAGTTCTCTTAAAGGAAGATTTTCTAATTCAAAACAATCATAATTGAATTGTTGATAGTCCTCCCAGCGGTTATGTAAAATTCTTAATCCATTTTTCCCTTCTTCCGCCAACTTTCTTATCTGTGAACCGGGATTTGGCACCATCAGGCCAAAAGAAAGGGCATCTGGATTTAACTCCAATGCAAAGTCTATTGTCTCTTTAATGGTATCAACCGTCTCCGTATAATGTCCAATAATGAAGAAACAGCGCACTTTAAGCCCTACTTTTTTGGCAAGTCTTACCGCGTGTCTTATCTCTTCTTTAGTTTCTCCTTTCTTAACCACTTCTTTCAAAATTCGTTCACTTCCCGTCTCCACTCCAAAAGCAATCCATTCGCATCCTGCCTCTTTCATCCTTCTTAGAAGTTCTAAATTGACACTATCCGCTCGTGTCTCGCAGTCCCACTTGATTTTTTTATTCAACCCTTTCCTTATTATCTCTTCACACATCATAATAGCTCCTTCTTTTAAGAGTCCTAAGGTAGCATCAGCAAACTGTAGTCTTTTTGCTCCAAATCTATCTACCAGCCATTTTATCTCTTCAACTATATTCTGATAGTTTCTAACCCGCACTCTATCTCCCAGATATTTAGGACTGCAGAAATAACATGAATAAGGACAGCCGCGCGAAGTACTTACCGGGAAAATCCGGTGGTAATATTCCAGCTCAAAATAATCCCAGGCAGGAAAAGGTAAACTATTTATATCCTCCATCGGTTCAGGAGGTGGATTAACTATAATTTCTCCCTGTCTGCGAAACGCGATACCGCGGATATAATCAATTCTGTTCATTTCTTTGTTTTCAAATATCTGGATTAAATCAATAAGTGTCTTTTCACCTTCGCCAATAACTGCAATGTCAAAATTGGTGAATTCAGATAATGTTTCTCTGGGGATTATAGAAGGATGGGGTCCCCCCACAACAATTGGCAATTGGGGAAAAAATTCTTTTATCAAACGAGCTATTTCATTGCCAGCAGTAACTTCTGTGGTGAAAGCGGTGATGCCCACCAAAAGCGGTTTATTATCAGAGATGTAATCCAATACATCTTTGGATGTGCAATGTGGCAGGCGAAGGTCAATAACTTTAGATTTTATTCCGTATTTTCTACAATAAGCAGAAATACTGGCTAAACCGAGGGAAGGAACAAGAGATTCGTTGGTAAAAAGATTGTCCTTTTTACCAAGCACCCTTCTTGAGGGATGGATAAAGAGTATATTCCTCATCAGCCGTTACTTGTAGACATACCGTTTAACAAATCCAAAGAAATTTTTGAGCTCTTCTTTTAAATTAAATTTCATAAATCTTTTTAGAATAAAAGCTGGACGAAGATAATATGAACGATAAGCCTTTCTTGCGAAGTTATATATCTCTTCAGAAGACAAAGCTGGATAAGAATAAGGCGGAGGAAACAGAGGGTCATATTTATCCCATTGTTCAGATAATAAATAATTTTTCTCTTTTAAGTATTTATAAAAAAATGTGCCAGGATGCGGTATAGCAATTCCAAAAGTCACGAGGTCAGCATTTAAAGTCTTGGCAAACTTCAAAGTTTTTTTCATGCTCTCTTTTGTTTCAAAGGGTAAACCAAAAATAAAATATACCAGAGCCTCCATGCCTACCTTCTTTATATTCACAACCGTTTCCCTGACCTGTTCTAAGCTCACGTTTTTGCGCATAAATTGCAATACCTTTTCATCAGCAGTTTCGCAACCAATATTTACAGCCATACAGCCTGCTTCTTTCATTTTTTTTAACAGTTCTAAAGGTAAGCGGTCTGCACGACCATTGCAAGTGAATTTCAAATTAATCTTTTCATTAATCATTCTATCAAATAATTCATTTGCAATAGCTAAGTTATTAAAACCGCTTTCGAAAGGAAAGCGAATTTCCTTTATACCTAATTCTTTCATCCAATGCATCTCTTCAATAAGGATTTTCACACTTCGATATCTTACATGATTATAAAAATGGGCAGAACACATAATACAGGGGGGAGAATTAATACATCCCCTTGAGGCATAAGTAACAGTCATCGGCCTTTTTCTGGTGAAGGGGTCGTAGTAAATTTCTAAAGGTAATAAATCGTGTGCAGGAAAACCTAATTCATCAAGATCTTCTCCTCTTGAGTTTGAAGGATTTATAAAAATTTTGCCTTCTTTTCTCCAACAAAGTCCCTGAATATTCTCAGGGTTATAATCGGCTTTAATCAACCCAACAAATGAAGATTCAGAATCACTGGGTACAGCAAAATCTATATTCTTATTAAGTTCAAAAGCCTCCATAGGCAGAGCATTAATATGAGTACCGGTAATCGCAGTCAATATGTTTGAAGAAATTTCTTTGGTAATATCTGCAATTTTTAAATCCTGATAAAAGGTGGGTGTAGATGTTGTGAAAATAACTAATTTGGGACTTTCTTCTTCTATAACTTTTTTTACATCTTTAAGAGTTGCTCTTAGAGAATTGGCATCAAATATTTTTGACTTAATACCGTGTTTCCTTAGCAATCCTGCAATAATTGCTAAATCCAAGGGCGGCCACCGCATATCAATCTTCAAAGTTCCGATACTGCCTAATGTCCGTAAATTTCCAAAATAGTTGGTTGGTGGAGGTTCTATCAATAAAACTTCTGGCCTTTTATTAATGTCTGTTCTCATTTTTTATTTTTGCTTATGAAATAATCTAAAAAACTTTTAGCCCCATAAAGCTTTCTCCTGAAATCACCCATATTCTTCAAATTTGCTATTATTCTAAAAATCTGCTTCGGCCTTAGATAAAACTCTTTAAGCCCTTTGTCAATAATTTCATCTATGTCTTTCTTAGAGAGTTGTGGATAATTCAATAAAGTTACCTGTTCGTAATCCGGGCTTACCCATTCTCTCCAATCCTGAGGAACTAAGTAACCATTTTCTTTAGCCCAGTTGTATAACTCAGTCCCCGGATAGACACAGATACCGGAAATCTGGATAGTATCGCAGGGTAAGCTTTTGGCAAACTCTATAGTTTTTCTTGCTGATTCTTTAGTTTCACCCGGTGCCCCAATCATAAAACATCCATGAATGACAAAACCTAAACGATGAGCAACTTCCGCAAGCCTTCTTGACTGCTCAAGAGTTATCCCCTTCTTAACCGCATCAAGGGCCTCTTGTGTTCCAAACTCAAATCCCACCATAAGCATACGACATCCTGCTCTTTTCATTAAGGGCAAGAGTTCTAACTTCATATCTACTCTAACATTGCAACTCCAGGTAATTTTTAGATTTCTTTTTAGGATCTCTTCGCAAACTCCCTGGACATGTTCTGGAGAAGCGGTAAAAGTATCTGTCTCAAACATTATTTCTTTTAGATAAGGAAATAATTTATAATCATACTCTATCTCATCCACAACTAACTCTGGCGCGCGTAGTCTCAATTTTCTACCATACATAATCGGGGTATCTCTGCAGAAAGTGCATCTTCCAAAACAGCCTCTTCCAGAAATCAAAGTTAAAAAGGGAAATCTTTTTCCCGCATCTTTATACCAGCGAGGGTCTATATGGTGCCAGGCAGGAAAGGGTAATTCGTTAACATCTAAAAATTCTCTCTCCGGATTATTTATAATTTTACCATCTTTTAGATAAGAAATACCTTTTATTTCTGATATATTTTTATTGTCTGCAATATCTTTTAAAGTATAATCATATTCACCACGTACAATAATATCCACTGCTCCCTTAGCATTCTTGAAGGTATCTTCAACCGTGACGCTTACATGGGGACCTATCAAACAAGTTCTTGATTTAGATAAATCCTTGGCTAATTTGGCATAAGAAATATCATTATAAATTGAAGGCGTGGTGGTATGGCAAACTGTAAGTTCGGGCTTAAACTCTTTTATAAAATTGGCAACTTCTTCTCTTGCTAAATTCTGTGCAGGACCATCAATAAATTTCACCTGATGCCCTTCTTTTTCTAAAACAGCAGTAGCAATAAGCATCCAATCAGGATGTCTCTGAACCCTACCGCGTGATTTGGCTGCCCATCTTGCTGATCTGCAGAAGTCTTTAACATAAGGTGGATTAAGCATTAATATTCTCATCTCCTACCCCGTCTTACCCCCATATTAACCCATGTCCACCTCGTAGGTGGACAAAATTGGTTAATATAAGTATAATATCGTCAAATAGTTGCAAGGGGCGAAAAATTACACCTACGAGGTGGACAGGGTTGAGAGTGATTTGTAAAGGTCAGGTATGTACGAACACACTCTTCTAAAACATCATTGATATCACGCAGGAGAAAACCGCTTTTCTCCAGTTTTCTTGTGGAAAGAATGAGATTTGTTCTTACCAGTTTCAATTCTTTCAGGGAAATGATTTTATAACAAAAATCTGGAACATATTTTCTATATACCTCCAATAGATGGGGATATCTTAAAGTGCCTTTATTTACCACATTATAGATTCCTCGAGCATCTATCTTTAGGAGATATTCTAAAGCCTTTATGAAATCAGGAATGTAGGTAACGGAATTAGGGATGTCAATTACTTTCTTATAATTGAGCAGTTTGGTAAGAAGATTACGAGGATGGGGACGATTATCTAAGGGAACACGTGGTCTTAAGATAAGAACAGGATATCTTTGCGATAACAATTTTAAAGGTGCTTCCGCATAAATTTTTGTGCGACTGTAATAAAGCTCAAAGAAATCAGGAAACTTTTCTTCTTTTATAGGTTTCTCTTTACTGTAGTCAAAATGATAAATACAACCAGAACTTATGTGAACAAGCTTTATATTTTTCCTTATGCATAACTCGGCAAGGAACAACGGAACAAGGGTATTACTGAGTAATGTCTTATCTATATCTTTCTCGCAATCATCCACATTTCTTCCAATGTGCCCAATAGAATTTATGATTATTTTCGGCTTAAACTTCTTATAAATCTCCTCTGCATCCTTAAAGGAAAGAATTTTCCTCTCGGTAACAGGATAACCTAATTCTTCATGAATCCTTGAACCAATAAAACCCTTGCCTAAAATAAGAACTCCAGCCATTATCTCAAATTGATTCATCCAGTATCTTTAAGAGATATTTCCCATAGTTTGTTTCATATTGCCTCGCCAGTTTCTCTAATTGTTTACCATTGATAAACCCCATACGATAGGCAACTTCCTCAATACAACCTATCTTTAAACCCTGACGTTCTTCTATGGTTCTGATAAATAAAGAGGCGTCTATCAAAGAATCGTAAGTTCCTGTATCAAGCCAAGCATAACCACGCCCCAAGAGAATAAGCTCCAGTTTCCCTGATTTTAAATAGGCATTGTTTACATCGGTGATTTCCAATTCCCCCCGCCAGGAAGGCTTAAGACGAGAAGCAATTTTTACTACTTCGTTATCATAAAAATATAAACCGGTAACTACCCAGTTTGATTTTGGTTTCTGTGGCTTTTCTTCAATGGAGATTATTTTGTTTCTCTCAAACTCAATTACACCGTACCTCTGGGGTTCATCAACATAATACCCAAATATGGTTGCTCCTCTATTTTCTTTTGCCTTCTCAAGCAACTGAGGAAGACCGTGTCCAAAAAAAATGTTGTCCCCTAAAATAAGTGAGACACTATCCTTTTTGATAAAATCCTTACCGATAATAAATGCCTCTGCTATACCGCGAGGTTGTCTCTGTTGGGCATAAGAGATCTCTATTCCTAATTTTTCTCCATTGCCTAATAAATTTCTAAAATAGGGAATAGACATGGGGGTTGAAATTAATAATATTTTTCTAATTCCTGCAAGCATCAAAACAGAAAGAGGATAATAAATCATTGGTTTGTCATAAACAGGAAGAAGGTGTTTACAGATACCTTTGGTAATAGGATAAAGCCGTGTGGCTTTACCTCCGGCAAGAATTATCCCCTTCATAATCTATCTTTTTTATCTAACCACTGATTGAATTCTATAATTATAGAATTAACCCCAAAACCAAAGCCAAAAGCAAGGCAGAAAATTTTAAAACCTGTCTCAAAGTTAAGCACCACCCCAGGTATTTCTAATTTTGGGAAGAGAATAAAAGTAAAGATTGTGCTCAAAATAAGAGAGGCGATAGTTCTTCGCAAATATTTCTGATCAAATTTAATCTTTTTGCCGTAATAGAGTTTGCGTAAATACGGGCTCATCAGACGGCTAAAAACTCCCAGCCAGATACCCGCAAGCAAAATAAGAAATTGTAAATTCATTGTATTATCAATGTTTTTGTCTAATTATTATTCCTGAACCAGTTAATAGTTCTTTTTAACCCTTCTTCAATTCTAACCTTTGGCTCCCAGTTAAGAATTCTTCTTGCCAGAGTAATATCAGGCCTTCGTTGTCGAGGGTCATCCTGAGGAAGTGGTTTAAATTCAATTCTGCTTTTACTTTTGGTCAACTGAATAATTAATTTTGCCAGATTAATAATAGAAAGTTCTTCAGGATTTCCTAAATTTACCGGATAGTGATAATCAGCATACATAAGCTTAACTATCCCCTCTATAAGGTCAGAAATATAACAGAAACTGCGCGTTTGAATTCCTTCTCCATAGACAGTCAAGGGTTCATTGTTAAGCGCCTGGTTAATAAAATTAGGAATTACCCGACCATCTTTCTTTCTCATCCTTTCTCCATAGGTATTGAAAATGCGCACAATCCGTGTATCAATTTTATGAACACGGTGGTATGCCATGGTAATTGCTTCGGCAAAACGCTTTGATTCGTCATAAACTCCGCGCGGACCAACCGGATTAACATTTCCCCAGTAGGTCTCATTCTGAGGACTGGATAAGGGATCACCATAAACTTCAGAAGTAGAAGCAAGGAGAAATTTTGCTTTTTTTGCTTTGGCTATTCCTAAAGCATTGTGTGTACCTAAAGAGCCTACTTTTAAGGTCTGAATGGGATAATTTAAATAATCTACAGGACTGGCGGGTGAAGCAAAATGAAGAACATAATCAATTTCTTCATCAATCTCTATGGGTTTGGTTATATCGTGTTGAATAAATCTAAAGTGAGGATGTTTGAGAAAAGATTCAATGTTTTTGATTTCGCCGGTAATCAGATTGTCCAGACAGATTATCCGGTTACCCTCAGCAAGTAAACGTTCACAGAGATGCGAACCGATAAACCCCGCACCCCCTGTAATTAGAATATTCATTTCTACTCCTCTTCAGGCGAATAATAAGGTTCCTCAGTATCGGAATTGAGCAAGGTAATCTCTTTGAGCAAAGAAACCAATTGCTGACAAAGCTCAGCAAAATTAATTCCTTTTGCTTCTTCTTCACTTAAACCAACCATAAAGACTACATCCTCACGCTTGATTGCTTTTTCTTTATCCCAGCCGTCGGGAGGCTCAATACCCAATCCTTGGAGGACATTAAAATAGTCATCCTCCCCGGGTGAAGCAGGCAGAAATGATTCTAAATCTGCTTTCTTCAAGAGAAGTTTTGCAAAATCCAAATGCTCCATCCCTTCCACAAATTCTACTTCTTCTGCATAAAGCGAGGATAAAAACAGGAAAACTGAGCAGATGAATAAGATTTGTTTTAACATTACACCCCCTTTCTTTTTAAAAGCCACCTTCCACCTACGAGGTGGACAACGGTTGAGTTGAATAAAATTCTTTGAACCAGCTAACTGTCTTTTCTAATCCGTTCTGGAAATCCACTTTAGGCACAAATCCCAGAAGTCTTTTTGCTTTAGAAATATCTGCCCAGGTTCTCCGCACATCACCCGGACGGGGAGAAACAAACTTGGGTTTTATTTTTTTATGCATAATTCTATTCAGAATCTCAAGCAGAGAAAGCACAGAATAGTCTTTTCCGGAAGCAATATTGAATACTTCTCCACTAATCCCTTTTTTCTCCATTGCTAAAAGATTTGCTTCCACCACATTGTCTATATAAGTAAAATCGCGTGATTGTCTACCATCTCCGTAAACTGGAGGACTCTGGTTATGTAAAAGACTGACAATAAACTTAGGAACCACAATCGCATACTGTGATTCTAAAGACTGGCGCGGACCAAAAACATTAAAATAACGCAGAGAAACAGTTTCTAAATTGTAACTTGCACTGAATACCTGACAGTAATACTCACCGGCAAGTTTGGAACAGGCATAAGGAGAAATCGGGCGGGGAAGAAAATCCTCTTTCTCAGGGAAAACGGTGGTTTCTCCATAAACAGAACTGGAGGAAGCATACACCACTCTTTTTACCCCTGCCTTTTTACCGGCAAGAAGAATATTGAGCGTTCCTTGAACGTTTACTTCATTGTATTCCCGCGGATATTTCATAGACTTGGGAACAGAACGTAAAGCAGCCTGATGAAAAACATAATCCACCCCCCGACAGGCTTTCTCACATATGCGAAGGTCACGAATGTCTCCCTCTATAATCTTACAGTTACGAGCAAATTTTTTATTATTTTGGATAAAAGAAAGGTTCTCATATCTTCCGGTAATAAAATTATCCAGAATTTTTACCCGATGCCCCTTTTTAAGTAATGACTCTACAATATGAGAGCCAATAAAACCTGCCCCACCCGTGACCAAATAATTAGCCATATATTTTACCTCTCAGATACGAACAATTTTCTTCTCGTTCTTATAAAAACTTAAGGCATTACGTGTATCAATAATTAATTTTGCTTCTTTAGCAATCATACTATAATCAAGACAGAGATGGTCAGTAACAATAATTACACAATCTGCTTCTCTTAAAACTTCTTCATTTAGATTGATACAGTTATAGGTTTTTTCCTCTATCTTTACTTGAGGAACATAAGGGTCATGATAGGAAACTATTGCTTTCTTTTCCTCAAGCAGTTTAATAATTTCAAAAGCAGGAGATTCTCTTGTATCTACCACATCTCTTTTGTAGGTTACTCCGATAATCAAAATTCGCGAGCCCTTCAGTGGCTTGGATTGTTCATTCAGAGCAGAAATGGTTTTTTCAACAACATAGTGAGGCATATAAGTATTAATCTGATGAGCAAGTTCAATAAAACGTGCTTCAAAACCATGAGAACGCGCTTTCCAGGAAAGATACAGTGGGTCATAGGGAATACAGTGTCCCCCAATTCCCGGACCAGGGTAAAAAGCCATAAATCCAAAGGGTTTGGTGCGCGCTGCAGAAATAACCTCCCATACATCAATCTTTAATCGGTCACAGAGAAGAGCGATTTCATTTATTAAGCCAATATTAACCGCACGAAAAGTATTTTCCAGAAGTTTTACCATCTCGGCTACTTTCGCAGAAGATACCGCAACCACTTCATTAACAATCTGATGGTAAAGAGTGTAAACAAGGTCGGTACTTTCGGGATTTATCCCCCCTACTACTTTGGGGATGTTCCGTGTGTTAAACTGAGTATTTCCCGGGTCTATTCTCTCGGGAGAGAAAGCAAGAAATATGTCCTTGCCTGCCTTAAGTCCTGTCTTCTCCAATATAGGGAGAATCAGTTCATCGGTTGTCCCGGGGTAAGTGGTGCTTTCTACAATGATAATCTGCCCTTTTTGCAAATGGCGAGAAATTTTCTCGGTTGCTTCAATGATATAAGAAATATCCGGCTCTTTGGTCTTCCGTAAAGGCGTGGGAACACAAATAATAATAATATCTACCTTCCGCAGGACTTCTTCTCGGGAAGTAGCTCTTAATCTTTTCTCTTTTATCTGGGTCTTTAACTCTTTACTGGAAACATCAAGAATATAAGAAACTCCTCTATTAACTTTTTTTACCTTTTCTTCATCTACCTCTAACCCTGTAACTTCAAAGCCTTCCTTAGCAAATTCCAGAGCAAGTGGTAGTCCTACATATCCCAATCCTATAATACATATTTTTGTCTGACGATTAATAATCTTTCTCTTTAACTCATCCGCCAGCATTTCTTTCTCCTTTTCTTTTCATCTTCAAACTCTTTATCTTTACATCTCCAATGTCTCTAAACTAACCCGGGGGAATTGGCATCTGGCTTTTAAAGGCTTCCACCAGTGTTCATTCTTCTTATACCAATCTATGGTTTCCTTAAGCGCATCTTCAAAAGAATACCGTGGTCTCCAACCCAAAGCAGTTATCTTGGAAAAATCTAAAGCATAACGAAAATCGTGAGCGGGACGGTCAGGAACCTTTTCAATAAATTCCTCTGTTTTTCCCATTATCTTTAAAAGTATTCTGGTCAGCTGGAGGTTGCTTAATAAGTTACCTGCTCCAATGTTATAAACCTCACCAATTTTCCCCTGGTGCATAATAGTATCCAGGGCAGAAACATTATCAAGAACATAGAGCCAGTCTCTTATATTCGCCCCCTCACCATAGAGAGGAACTTTTTTATTTTCTAACAGATTGGTGATAAATAAAGGAATTATTTTTTCCGGATACTGGTAAGGGCCAAAATTGTTAGAAGAACGAGCAATAATTGCAGGAATTTTATAAATACGCTGATAAGTAAGAACAAGCATATCCGCAGAAGCCTTAGAAACAGAATAAGGATTGGAGGGATTTAAGGGAGAATCCTCTTTAAAAAATCCAACTTCCCTGCTTCCGTAAACCTCATCCGTAGAAATCTGAAGGTATAAATTTATCTTTTTATATCTTAATGTCTCCAGGAGAACATGGGTTCCCAATAAGTTGGTTTTTAAGAAATTATCCGCACTCAAGAGAGAACGGTCTACATGAGTTTCACTTGCAAAATTTATTACCATGTTTACTTCTTTTATCAGTTTCTTTACAATCCTCGCATTGCAAATATCGCCTTTAACAAATTTATAGCGAGGGTTTTTCTCTATATCTTTTAAATTATCTTTATTTCCTGCGTAGGTAAGTTTATCTAAATTGATGATTTTATATTGGGGATATTTATTAATAATGTGACGAATGAAATTTGAACCGATGAAGCCACATCCTCCGGTAATCAGGATTTTCTCCATAGATATTATCCTCTACCTATGCCCAGGTAACGGAACCCCATCGTCTTCATCTTCTCTGGTTCGTAGATGTTTCTCCCGTCGATAATTATTGCCTGACGCATTAATTTCTTTATGCGCATAAAGTCAAGTTCCTTGAATTCATTCCACTCGGTAACAATCACCAGACAATCAGCCTCTTTTGCCACCTCATAAGGATTACGACAGAAAGAAACTTTATTTTTAAAGATTTCTTTTGTCTTAAGCATCGCCTGAGGGTCAAAACAGCGAATTCGCGCTCCTTCTTTAAGTAAGGCAGAAATTATATCCAAAGAGGGAGCGTTGCGGATATCGTCAGTATTCGGCTTAAAGGAAAGTCCCAATATACCAATATTTTTATCCTGCAAAATCCAGAGGGCGTCTCTAATTTTATTTAAAAGCAGAATTTTCTGGTCCTCATTTATCTTTTTTACCGCCTTGAGTAATTCAAAGTTGTATCCCAGTTTTTCCGCAATGTGAATAAAGGCATCTACGTCTTTGGGGAAACAAGAACCACCATAACCAATCCCTGCATCCAGAAATGCTCTACCAATTCGCTTATCTAAACCCATTCCTTCTGCAACTTTTAATATATCTGCACCGGTTTTCTCACAGATATTTGCCACAGCATTGATAAAAGAAATCTTTGTGGCTAAAAAAGAATTAGAAGCGTGTTTAATTATTTCTGCAGAGTTTATATCGGTAAAGAGAATGGGTGCTTTGAAGGGTTTGTACAATTCAGCAAGAATTTCCTTTGCTTTTTCTGATTCTACTCCCAGTACAATACGGTCGGGATGAAGAAAATCTTGAATTGCAGAACCTTCTCTTAGAAATTCAGGATTGGAAGCAACATCAAATTTCACTCTGCCACGACTAAAAACTTTGAGGGTATGTTTAATCCATTTGCCTGTCTCAACCGGCACAGTGCTTTTTTCCACTATAAGTCGGTAGGAATTCATACAGCGAGCAATTTCCCGTGCTACATTCTCCACAGAGGTGAGATCTGCCTCTCCATTTGGCCGGGAAGGAGTCCCTACCGCAATAAATATTACCAAGGAGTTTTTAACTGCGGTTTTTATTTCGTGGGTAAAAGAAAGTCTTTTCTCCGTAAGATTATGAATAACTAATTCTTCTAAACCGGGCTCGTAAAAAGAAACTTTTCCCTTTTTAAGAAGTTCAATTTTTTTTCTATCCGAATCTACACAGATTACTTCATTCCCCAGGTCAGCAAAACAGGCTCCGGTAACTAATCCCACATATCCTGAACCAATAATACTTATCTTCATTTCTGCATCTCCAGTAAAATTTGTAGAAAAAAGAATAGCTTATAATGTAATAAATTATATTATAATCTATACCGAGGAGCAAGAAAAATTATTCTTGTTTTATCCTCTTCTTCCCCCAAGCCGGAGTCAAATTGATAGATATTAGGGATGAGGTTTGGGACGTGAATAGGAAGCAGAAAATTTAAAGGGTATCTCAGGAAAAGCCTTAAGTCGGAAAATAACCCAGAAAGAATAACCATCATCTATGTTAAGAGAAAATTCTCCTGTCCAGCAATGAAGGTCTCTAACTATAACATATTCCTGCTCTACAAAATCATTTATTCTCTTAGAACCATCCTCCAAAACTTTTTTGAAGTCGTATCTTTCATAAACACGAAATTGCCATTTAGGACTTAGATTGTAAATAAATGAGGCAGTTATCTCATGGATTGAATTTTTTTCATATCTTGAACCTAAGCCTAAATCCCATATATCTTTATAAGAAGCAATCAAATCAAAATTAGCAGTATTAAAGTCTCTTGCCGAAGGTTCGTACGTAGCATCAGATTCAAATCTCAACCAGTTATAAGGAGTTAGCTCAAGGTCAAATTTAAAGTTTCTCAACTCCCCACCAATTTCTTCGGATTTGAATTTATAATCCCCGGTAAAAAGAAAAGTCCCTAAATCTACTGTTTTCAGGTTTTCTTTATCTTTCCTTTTAGTCTGGAGTTTATTCTCCAGCCCTAAGGTGACTATATTATCACCACTGATGGAATCTATAGAATCAAAACTCATCAATTTATCAGAAACAATTGTGGGAGTGCGGATATATTTATAATTTATGGTAGGAGTGATTACATGCCGAAGTTGATTTATGTCCAATCCTAAGAAATTTGAATGTATGTCATAAACCTTGTAAAACCTCGTGCTGGCATCTAAACCAGAATAAAATATCCCTCTCATTTTGTTTTCATCACCATACTTATCTTTGGAATAATAAGTCTGGCGTGTACCGATATAAGGAGTGAGGTTAAGAAAACCGACTTTTGAGAAATAAGAAAGCTGGTTATAAGTATCTAAACGACGCACATCATCGTCTAAATCAGAATTGGCACTTTTATTGGTAAGATTTGCCAGACTGTAATCTGACTTATAATAAAATCTTGAATTACCCAGTTTCTGATTCATCAGATTAAGCGAAATTTCAGGCAGACGTTCAGTTTCCGTAAAAAACCGATTAGTCCTCTTTTGAAGCAAAAAAGAAAGATTGTAACCGCTCTGAGAATTAATTATTGATATATACGACTTGGGATGACTATCATTTACATATTCTTCACGATAGAAATAATCCTTGATAAAGTTTATATCGCTCATCTTGTGATATTCCATAAGCGCCTGGGTGTTATCATCTATTTGCCACTTATGTTTAAGCTGAACCCGATACCGCTCTGTTTCCCGACGTAATTCTTTGGGAGCGGATTTGTCTCGCTCATTCATATAATAATATTTAAAAAGCCCGGAGCCAAAGTTTTCTATGGAATATTCCTGAGTCAAACCATGGGCAAAACCTTTTCTCTCCCGATAATCAAGATGGATATATCCTTTTTTGTCCTCAATAAAATTATGACGCCAGGCAGTAAGCATATACCAGCCCCATTCCTTGTTTCTACCGGGGATAAAGACAAAATGGGGATATTTCTCCTTCAAAGAGTATCTTATGTAAGGAAGATAAAACAGGGACACATTGCCTACCATAAAGAAAACATCATGGGCTACCACTTTATCGTCAAGAAATATCTCTATCTTTTTTGACCTTATGCGATAATGGGGTTTTTCTTGGTCACAGGTAGTAATATAGCCTTCTTTTATGGTATATTCTCTATCAGCTATTTTATCTGCAAATTTACCCCTTCCATACCATGGACCCATGTTTTCCATACACGGATTGATAACCTGTCCTTTCTTGGTATCAAAATTGTAATATACTTTTTCTCCGGAAAAGACCGTATTGTCCTGGTATAGCTTCACATTTCCTGAGGCAATTGCAGATTTTGTCTCAGTGAAGAATTCTATTCTTTCACAGGTAAGTTTCATATCCTGATAAACTATTTCTACATTTCCTTCCCCTACTATTTTCTTTTCTTCAGTGAAATACTCAACATTATCTCCTTTAACCGTTACCGAACCGGTCTCCTGAGCAAATCCGGAAGAGGTAAGAAATAGAATTAAACTACAGAATAAAAAATCAGAGATTAAGATGAGGATTTTCTTTCTCATACTCATTTTCTAACTTTATTTTTTAATTTTGAATTTTTGCGAGGCATATTTCCCCAGTCTTTCAAAAAGCGCTGAATACCGATGTCTGTTAAAGGATGTTTTAGAAGTTGCTCCAGAACATTAAAAGGACATGTAGCAATATCTGCCCCCATAAGGGCGGAATCCAGCACATGCAGAGGATTACGCACGCTGGCAACAATAATTTCGGTGGAAAAATTATAATTATCA
>JBFWKV010000009.1:0-18237 GCA_050252475.1 Candidatus Omnitrophota bacterium
AATATTTTTATCAGTGGTTATTACCATATCAGTTTGTACAGGTTATTTTAAAACGTGTTATATTGAATTTATCTATCTTGCTTATCTCTATGAAACCAAGCTCTACCTTATTAAAACCTGCACTTATAAGTGGACTATTTTTGATATTATTTACCAATTCATTTACTAAATCCGAATATGATTTATTCTGATTGCCAGTAAAAACATTTCCTTCTATGATTAATCTCATGAATTTATTTCCCTTTTCATCAATCTTAGAGTCAAACCGGAGAGCTTCCAACCATACCCCTGAAGGTAATAAACGGGGAAGTTCACTTAAATAAGGAGTTAGATAAATTCTTTTATCAAGCAGGCGGGAAAACACATTTTTCTTCTTGTTCCATTCTTGATAAACTTTCTCCAGCTCCTTTTTGTCTAAACTAACCAATGTCCTATCCCATCTCTCTCGTGTTTTTCTCGCTTGCTCAATGTTATTTTTTACAATTCTGGCCTGCCGAGATAGAGCAATGAAGAGGAGAAATATTATCACTAACCCTAGGACTAATTCCCACAAGAAAATACGTTTAAGAAAACTTTTTTCTTCCACCGAAGGCTTCTTAACTACCGGAGAAACTACCTTTTCCTCATGAAAATTAATTTTCATATCGTGGGGAAGAAATCCCCTCAAGGCGAGTCCTATAGAGGTGGAAAATCTTGGAGAAAGTTCGCTTCTTTTCCCAAAGATAATTGCAGGTTCGGCAATAATGACCGGTATTTTTAATTCTTTTGCTAAATCCTCCCGCCAATTTTCAAAACTTTCCTCTCCCACAAGAATAAGCTTCTCGATAACAAGTCCAGGGAGATGTTTGTAATGATAATCAAAAGACAACTGAATCTCCCGTAAAAGGTTATCATATCTCGTGCTTTTCTCCAGTTCGTTTCTCCCCAGCTCTCCTATTTCTATATCTTTTGATTGTGTAACCAAAAGGAAATCTCGCATTAAATAAGGTATTTGCTGGTCACAAATGGTAATTACTGCCTCTGTTCTGTCTACATAAACAATCGCGCTTAGGTTCCTTTTACTCAAAAGGTCTAAAGCGCGGAGAACCCGCATCAGGGCAAAAGAAGAAGTTTCCACTGCAGAAGGTTCAATATAGGCTTCCTTTAAGAGAGTAAGATGTGTATTCAAAACATCCTTCTTAGTAGCCACAAAAACTACCTTTAACTCCTTTTTCTTTTCCTTATCCGGAAAAACAAAAAAGGAGCTTATTACTTCCTCCATTCTAAAAGGAATATATTTCTGTGCCTCAAAACGAATAGCAGAATCTCTTTCTTTAAGGGGAAGCAAGGGAATGGTAAAATAACGGAGAATTACATCTGTATCAGCAATAGCAGAAACTACATTTATCGGCTCAATATGATTTTCTTCCAGAACACGTCTCAGATAATTACTGATCGTCCCACCCGAGAGGTTTCCTTCGGTATTATTCGGCAGGTCTATTTTCCCGTGGTTAATCAGTTGAAATCCCCCTATATTTTTCTTACTTAATTGAACTACTTCTATAGAATGTTTTCCGATGTTAATTCCGGTCTGGATCTTAGGCATTTATACCTTTCTTACGTTTAGGATGCTTATTATTACCCGGTCTGGCTTTTACTATTCTTGATTCTAACCATTTATCTATGGCGCGACGGTCAAAACGCCATACGCGCCCTACTTTGATACCGGAAATCCTCTTCTGGTGAAGCCAATTATAAATCGTTTGTTTATCAAGTTTTAAATAAGAAGCTAACTCTTCTATATCCATCAAACGCGTCAATTCTTACCTCCTTATAAACAAAAACTACCCTATCATATGCAGATACTCTTGTCAAGTTTTTTCTTTTATCTATTTACTTAAATTTAATTCTATTTAATCGCCTTTTTTAGCCATTCTAAGTAGGGAAGATATCCTTTTACTATATCTATTGCAATAATTTCTGGAACCTCATAAGAGTGATTTTTTTTAATTTCCTTGCATAATAAATCAATTAAATTCTTTTTACTTTTTAATATAAGAAACAATTCTTTTGCCCTCTCAATCTTACCCTTCCAGCGGTAGATAGATTTTATCTCGGGAATAATATTAACACAGGCTACCAGTCTCTTCTTAACTAAAAGAGAAGCTATCTTTTCTGCCTCTTGCTGGTTGGAAACAGTAACAAATACAATAACATACTGCTCCATAAGCCTCCTTTCTAAATTTGAGAGAACAAAATCTGTCCCCTCACCATCTTGCAAGCTGGTATCGCAAGTTGTGTAATCAGTTCTTTAAAAAACTTTGTATTTATTTTTACACTTTACCTTACTTCAAAAGCAATAATGATACTAAAAGCAATCTGTTCTTTTTTTAATTCGGGAGGGAAAGGAGGAAAAGGAGAGGCTTCCTCCACACTTTTAACCGCGGTTTTCTGGAGAAGAGGATCATTACTTGACCTGTGTTCAATTATTTTTAATCTCTTTAAATCCCCTTCTTTGTCTAAGACAAAAAAAACACAGACCTCCCCCGGTTTAAAAAACGAAGGTTTATTTCTATTGGCAGAAATCTTTATTTTCTCGCGAATAGCACGATAATAGTCCAAAAAGGCTGGTTCTTTACTCAAAGCACTAAAATCTCTCTTTACCCATTCTTCTTCTTTTGTTATTTGAGAAGAGACTTTTTCTTCTTTTTCTACCGGCAGAGGCTCTTTTTTATCTTTATCTTCCTCTTTAACCTCTTCTTTTACTTCAAGTTTTTTTTGTTCAGGAGAAACTGCTTGGGACTTTTTTATCTCTTCTATCTTGGGTTTTATCTCAAAATAACTTATTTCAATTTCTGAGAAATGTCTCGGATTAACCCGGTTTTTTAAACCCGTCCAGGGAAAGAAAATTAAGATATGACCTAAAAAAGAAATCGCCAAGGCTCGCAGAAAAATTCTATCCATTAAATCTTATTATAATTAAAAAAAATCACCTGTCCATCCTAAAATTTATAAGAAACACCTGCGATGAAGTTCCTTTCGGGAGAAGGATAAAATCCTCTCTCATTGTAAACGGTTGATATTGCCCCATATTCAGAATATTTCTCATTAAAAACATTATTTATTCCTAAATAGAAAATTCCCCCTCTAATCTTGTAGTTCAGTTTTAAATCCAGGGTAAAGAAATCATCAAGGGGAGGATAATTATGCGCCTGGTCGTTGATAAAATATCTTTCTCCACAATAATTAAGTATTGCATTTAAATGACAGCTTTCAGTAAAATTAAACCTCCCTATTAAAGAAAATTTGTGACGGGGAACTAAAGGAATTTGATTCCCGGAAAAATCCCCTTCTTTAAAAATTGCCTCCGTAAAGGTGTAATTTCCCTCCAAGGCTAAAAAATCGCATAATTTCCTTTCCGCAAATAATTCTAATCCTTTTCGTTCTGTTTTATCATAGTTTCTGTTGGTAGAGGTCAAAGGGTCAAAATACAATTCATTATCCAACTTCATATAAAATAAATTTAATCCTATCTTAGATAACCCTTCTAATCCATATTCAAACCCTAATTCATAATTGCGGGAGATTTGGGGCAGAAGTTGGGTATTCACCACCGGTGGGTCTGACCAGCCAATATAATATTCATCGGTTGCAGGAAAACGAAAATTTCGTGCATAGTTAATAAAAATCTTAGAAGTCTCGCTAAATAAATAGCTCAGACCTAAATTCAAAGCTTCCTCATCTAACTCTAAACTCTCCTCCACTTTTACTGATTTTATCTCGGGATCACTACTCCAGGTTCCTGGCTGCAATGTAGAATTGAAAGTATACTTTGCTTTTTCTAAACGATAACCTAAAATAAGAAGGAGATTTTCTTTTAATTTAATCCCATCCTGCAGATAATATCCTGTCGAATATTTATCTATATCGGTATCGCGCATCTTTTCTCCCTGATAGTAAACACTTCCCCAGCCCGAATAAGCATCAATCAGAGAATCAACGCGATAAAAATCCATACCTGCAGTAATTTTATGTTCTTTCCCTAACAAGTTTGCCTTTAATATAGTTAAAGGTCTCAGACTAAAAATGTCAATCTCACGGTGGTCTAAACTCGGAAAACTCAAAAAATAGTTATCCACCACTCTGTGTCGGAAAGCAAAATGGGTATTAAATTCCCAAGTGTCAGATATTAAATTCTTAAGTTCAAGGCTAACAAAACTGTCTTCTACACCCACATCATCATCAGGAAATTTTGTATCCCGGCGTGTCGAATTTATTAATTGGCTTTCTCGCAAAGCTCCCGGCAGTCCAAAATCTTCAGTGTGGTAATTACCACTTAGACTCAGGGAGAATCTCTCCCCAAATTCATAAGTAAATTTTCCAAAAAAATCCTCTCCCCGATAGTCACTATTTTTTCTGTAGCCATCAGTAGAATATCTATTAAAGTGAAGTAAATAAGAAAGAGACTCCTTTGAGCCAGATAATTCTAAAATATATTTCTCTAATCCATAACTTCCTGTCTGAGAATCTATCTTAAAAGAAGGTTTACCCTCTCCTCTTCTTGTAATTATATTAATCACTCCCCCTACTGCATTATCTCCATAAAGAACACATCCTGCTCCTCTAATAATTTCTATTCTTTCCACTGTATCTAAAGGTATCTGTGTCCAATCCACTCCGCTCAAATCTATCTCATTAACCCTCCTTCCATCCACCAGTACAAGAGTATTACTCCCTGCAAATTCTCCAAATCCTCGCAAATCCACTGAAGCCTTTACTCCTGTACCATAATAATCACGCACAACTATGCCGGAAATCGGTCTTAACAAATCCACTATATTTTTTGCCTGGGATTCTTCTATTTCTGAACGGGTAATCACACTTACAGAAACAGGAATTTCCTCCATAGCCTGAGCATAACCTAAAGTGGTAACCACTATTTTACCTAACGCATAATCCTCCTCCGCATAACAGAAAGAAATAAATCCTAAAATCCAATAGAATAATCCAATAATTATAATTAACCTTCTCATCTTTTTCCTCCTTTCAATCCACAAACCTCAAACTTAGTTTATACCTGCTTAACCATTCGCATTAAATAAAGAACCCACCTTCATAGGTGGGCCACAGATAAAAACCATTTTCCCCTCCCGAGAAGGTACTTTACCACGATTGGAGATCGACCGGGCTCATTGGCTCATTGCGTTTAGCAACTCGCCAACATTACCGTTGCTGGGCAGCTCCCTGAATCGCACAGGGAATTCCTTCTCCAATCAGGAAAAACCAAATTTTAGTTTGATTCTAAATTATAAATTATCTTCCTGTCAACAAAATTTTTCGGGGATGGTAAAAACGTGCGGTTTTTTAGTAATGGGATTTTCTTTAACCACTACTACTGTACCGTACACTTCCTCAATAATTTTATAGTTCAAAACCTCAAGGGGAGTCCCTGATTTAATTATCCTGCCATCTTTCATGATAAACAAACGGTTACAGTACTGGCTGGCTAAATTCAAATCATGAAGAACCGAAATTATAGAAATATTATTCTGGCTGTTCAGTCTATGCAAAAGGTCAAAAATCTTCATCTCATGTCCAATGTCTAAATGGGCAGTGGGTTCATCCAATAAAAGAAGCTTTGGCTCCTGAATTAAAGCACGGGTAATAAAAACCATCTGCCTTTCTCCCTGACTTAACTCTTCAAGATTACGAGATGTAAGATTTTCAATTCCGGTTAGATTTATTTTTTCCTGAATTATCTCCAAATCTTTTTTCTTTTCCGTTTCCCATCTTTTTAAGAAAGGATATCTCCCCATCCTGAGAATTTCTCCAACAGAAAAACTAAACCATGCCTGCGTTTGTTGGGGAACATAAGCAACCTCTCTGGCAAGAACTCTACGGGGAATCTGAACTATATTTTTTCCTCTAAAAAATATATTCCCTTCTAAAGAAGGTATTATTCTCAAAATAGTTCTTAGAAGGGTGGATTTACCCGCTCCATTAGGACCAATAATTCCTATAAATTCTCCTTCTTCCATCTGAAAATCTACATCTTTCAAAACCACGTTTTCCCCGTAGCCGGAGGAAAGGTTTTCTACCTTGAGTAACATTTTTTCTTCTTTCATTTTATTTAAAAACAACCTTCTTCTTTTTTTGCAGGAGATAAATAAATACCGCTCCTCCAATAAAAGCAGTAATCACACCAATAGGAATTTCTACCGGACTTAAAATAGTACGGGCAAAAGTATCAGATAGCACGATAAAGATTGCTCCTCCCAAAAATGAGGAAGGAATTAACACACGATGTTCATTCCCGGAAAAAAAGCGCATAATATGCGGAACAATTAACCCCACAAAGCCAACAATTCCGCATACTGCTACCGCGGTAGCGGTAATTAAAGAAGCTAAATAAATCAGAAAACGCTTAGTTTTCTCTACCTCAATTCCCAAGGAAACTGCCTCCTCTTCCCCCAAAGAAAGAACATTCAATTCTCTTGCAAAGAGAAAAGAAAATATTAATCCCAAAATTCCCACCATCGTAATAGAAAACAAAAGAGAATTTTCTAACACATCCAAATTACCTAACAACCACCAGATAACTCCGCGCAGGAGTTTATCTTCAAAAAACCAGACAATAAAGATAAGGATATTGGTCAAAATCATCCCTACCACCACTCCTGAAAGAAGTAAATTCTGCGGAGGAAGTCTTCCATCTACCTGAGCCAATCTTTTCACCATAAATATGCTCAGCAAACTTCCCAGGAAACCGCTTAAAGGAAGAGAAAATGCTCCCCAGCGAACAAGACCTCCTCCTATTAACATAGCCAAGACTACCCCCAATCCTCCTCCACTGGAAACTCCAAGAATATAGGGATCGGCTAAGGGATTCCTTAACACCGCTTGAAAAATCACTCCCGAAATTGAAAGCATTCCGCCAACCATCATACCTTGGATGATGCGTTTAAGACGAAGAACAAAGATAGTTCTGTCTATCTCAGAAAGAATAATTCCTTTAAACGAAATTGGAACCGTTCCTAAAGAAGCTGAGTAGATAACCACAAATAATAGTAAGATTACCAGTATCCCGATAAACAAAATACCAATTTTCTTATTCACCAAGGAGTTCTTTCCCATAGAACCTTACAAAGAGTTGTTTTATTCCTTCAATTATTCGTGGTCCCGGTCTTAAAAGGATATCCGGGTCTATATCAGAAAAAACCTTACCGTTCTTAAATGCTTCGATGACATTCCAGCCCGAGCGTTTTAATAAGCTATTTTCATCCTGCATATCAGCCACAATAATTACTTGAGGGGAATTTTTTATCACAAATTCTTGAGATATACGCGAAAATTTTCTCCTGAGATTGCCTGCAATATTTATCCCACCCGCCAGGGAAATCATCTCGCCTAAATAAGAATTGTTTCCACAGGTAATCAAAGGAGGATACCAGAGTTCCAGAAATACTTTTGGTCGTTTCAAATAATCTATCTTGTTAACTATATTCTGAATATGCAATAATTCTTTCTCCATATTAAAAATAAAATCACGAGCTTCTTCTTCCCTCCCGGTCAATTTGCCTATCTCCATAATATTCTGAAAAAGTTCCTTGATGTTTTCAGGGTCTATAACAAATACCTTCAATCCTACACGTCTTAACTTTGCCACAATAGGACTTTGCTCTAATCCGGTAGCAAAAATAATATCTGGCTTGAGAAACACAATCTTTTCCAGATTGGGCTGGCTGAAGGTTCCTACTTTCTCTATGTTTTTTGCCTCCGGTGGGTAATTGGAAAAACAATCAACCCCCACAATATTCTCTCCCAAGCCTAAAGCAAAGAGAATCTCGGTGGTATTGGGAGCAAGTGAAACAATACGTAAATCCTTTGCCTCTCCTACCTTAAAAGAAAAGATTACTCCATATATTATTATAAACAAAAAAATTCTTTTACAACTTCGCATATTAATAGATTAAGACAAAGAGTTATTAGCCATGTGGCTTTTAATATTCAATCCCTTTTCTTGCCTTTATACCTCTCTGGAAAGGATGTTTGATCTCTTTTATCTCACTAATATAATCAGCATATTTTTTTAGTTTATCAATAAAAGGCCTTCCAGTAAGGATTAATTCTGTGGCTTTGGGTTTTTGCTTCATCAAATCAATTATGACTTTCTCTGAAACTAAGCCGGAATCAACAGCGTTTAGAATTTCATCAAGAATAATCAAATCGTAATCCTCTTGTTCTATCTCACACTTTATCTCTTTCAGAAATTTGTCCAGAGCAAGCTTAACCTTTTTTCTCTCTATTTTTTTACAAAAAAGGGGATGCTTATAACCAAAACGTACAATTTTGATTTCCCTGCCTAATTTCTCTACAGCTTTAACTTCTCCCGAAGGGAGACTTTTGGGTTTAAAAAACTGAAAGATGATGATTTTTCTCCCCCATCCCCAAGCACGTAATGCAATCCCTAAAGCAGAAGTAGTCTTACCTTTACCTTTCCCATAATAAATATGGACCAAGCCTGTTTTATTCATTCTCTATTTTGCCAGCCTTTCCAGGGGGAAATCAGCCAGAGCGATGAGGCTTTCTTTAAATTCACTCTCGAGGAGACAATCTATATCCCTTTTAGCTCGGTCAGAGAAAAATTTGGCTTTCTTTAAAGCCAGCTCTACGGCGCGATAAATTAGAGCAATGATTTTCGCCCGGGAAAGCTTAATCTTAACCCCCTTAAGAAAATTCGCGATTTCTCTTTTCTCTTCACCGGAGAGAAAACAAAGGGGATAAACTGTAGAATAACTAATTCTTTTGTTCTCTAAATCCCGAATGATGGTTTCTCCTTTTTCCATAACATTAAGACAATCATCAACAATTTGCAATGATAAACCAAAATCTAAACCAAAATTCTCAACTGCTTTTATCAGTAAATTTTCTCGCTCACTGAGATAAACTCCTGCCCAGCAAATAGTAGACATTAGATAGGCAGTCTTATTTTTTATCCTCTCCATGTATTCATCCTCGTTAAAAATATCCTCTGAATCATCTCCTTTTATCTTATCTTCGGTGATTGAATTGTAGATTGATATCAATCTACTCATAACCTCCGGTAATTTCATTTCTGTTAGAAAACGAAGAGCACGAGAAAAAAGATATTCAGAGAATAAAAATGCATAACTTTCTCTCTTATCAACCAAATTATCCTTTTTATCATTATTTAGTTCCTGCATAACACTATTTTTAAGGAGTAAAGCGGTATGAAATATTTCTGCGGATACAGCAAATTTCCCCAGTCTGGCACGCGTACGGGGATCAAGTTCATTTCTGCAAACAGCCTTCGCTGTAAGGAAAACCAGACCCGGCCTTATCTCTCTTTGGGGAAGAGAAATAAGATAAGAATAAAGAGGGAGGAACCCTTTTTCTTTTCTTCCAAGAACTTCCTTATAAATCCTCTCCCATAAAAATAACTCTTTTTTAACAGGCGAAAAAATTTCCGAGAGAAAATCTCTTCCTGCGAATCGCAGATTATTAGCCATTAATTAAATATCCTCCAGGGAAACTATTCTACCACATCGCCCAGAACCGGCTCTACCTTTATACCCATTTTTTCCAGATAAGCTTTTGCCTTATCAAAATTCTCCTTTGTCCCACTTAACTCTAAAGTTACCTCCCCTACCGTTTCAGTAACTTTTGCTCTTCTGATATTGGGAACGAGGTTAAATTTTTTCGCCATAGTATAAATCACTGGTTTTTTGATTAGATTCTGAGGAAATACTAAATGAACTATTTTCTTCATTTCCACCCCCTTTTTAGTTATAAGTTATTATCTTATTGATTTCCGAAGCCAACTTTGAGAAAGAAACTGTTTAATAATATTTTATCGGCGTAAATGGCCACAAACAGGACAATCTTTGTTAGGTTTGAGGGGAATCTTCTTAAAATCCATTGTATTACCTTCCCAGACGAGAAGTTTATTTTTAAGATTTACTCCTGTGCCCGTTAAGAATTTCAAAACTTCTAAAGCCTCTAAAGAACCAATTACCCCTGGTGTTGCTCCTACAACGGGAAACTTTTCCTTCGGGGGTGAATCGGAGAATATACAAAAAAGACAGGGAGTTTCCGGAACCTGAATAAAGCTTAGATAACCGCTCATACCCCAGACACTGGCATAAACAAGAGGAATTTTTTTACGGATGGCACATTCATTCAAAACCAAACGCGTCTCAAAATTATCCATACAATCTACAATTATCTGACTTTCTCCCACCAATATATCCACATTGTCTTTCACTATTTTCTCAGTAATTTCTTTAACCTCTATAGAGGGATTAAGAATTTTTAGGGTTTCCTTCCCCGAAATTGCTTTATTTATACCGAGGCGTTCATCATGATGGAGTATCTGGCGGTTAAGGTTTGAGAGTTCAAGGACATCATAGTCACAAATATTTATCTTTCCCACCCCTGCTACTGCAAGATATATCGCTACCGGCGAACCTAAGCCTCCTGCTCCCGCTATAAAGACCTCAGAATTCTTGAGTTTTTTCTGTCCCTCTTTGCCCCATCCTTCAATAATTAACTGACGCGAATATCTTTCCAGATCATAATTCGTAAGTTCTTTAATCATTTTCTTCACCCCTTATCCTCCAGCAATGGCAGGAATTATGGAAACCTCATCTCCCTCTTTCAAAGGGGTTTTCTCCATCTGTAAAAAACGAATATCTTCATCATTAACATATATATTAACAAATCTGCGAATTTTTCCTTTTTCATCAACAATCCTTTCCTTTATGCCGGGAAATTTCTCTTCCAGATTTACTATCAACTCTTCAATATTCTTACCCTCTCCTTCTACCTCAGGAAGATTGTTGGTTATCTTCTGTAAAGGCGTAGGAATTCTCACTTTTACTCCCATCTCGCACCCCCTTTATTCTCCATATGTTTTAATGTGTTCTATGAAAGAATCCAAACTCGGTTTAATTCGCCAGGGCTTTTTAAGTGCAGAGATAACTGCATCCTGTGTTTTCAAACCGTTTCCGGTAATGGAAACTACTATTTTCTCATCCTTGGGAATTATTTTTTTCTCAATTAATTTTTTAGTTACTGCTAAAGTAACTCCACCTGCAGTCTCTGTAAAAATCCCTTCAGTGTTTGCCAGAATCTTAATTGCTTCCACAATTTCTTCGTCAGAAACTTCTTCCCCCCAGCCTCCGGATTCTTTCACCGTAGAAACTGCGTAATAGCCGTCTGCAGGATTTCCTATGGCTAAAGATTTAGCAATAGTTTTTGGCTTAACAGGTTTGATTATATCCGAATTCTCCTTAATCGCAGTTACTACCGGAGAACAACCCTGGGCTTGTGCAGCATAGATTTTTGTTTTTGGTTTCTCTACAAAACCTAATTTATACAACTCTTGAAATGCTTTCCAGATTTTTGAAATCAATGATCCGCCAGCAACGGGAACAACAATATGGTCAGGAAGCCTCCAGCCCAATTGTTCAGCAATTTCAAAGCCAAAGGTTTTGGAACCCTCTGCATAATAAGGACGAATATTTATATTCACAAATGCCCATCTGTATCTTGAAGCAATCTCCGTACAGAGACGATTAACTTCGTCATAATTCCCTTCCACTGCTACTACCTGAGCACCGTAGACAAGTGTAGAGACAACTTTTGCCATTTCTAAATCGGCAGGAATAAAAATAAAACTACGTAATCCAGAGAGAGCAGCCTGTGCAGAAACAGAATTTGCTAAATTACCCGTGGAAGCACAGGCAACGGTATTAAAACCAAATTCCTTTGCCTTGGATAAAGCCACCGCTACCACTCTGTCCTTAAAAGAAAGCGTAGGATGACTGACTGAATCATCTTTAATATAAAGCTCCTTCACTCCTAAATAACTCGCAAGATTATGCGCCCGAACCAAAGGGGTAAATCCAGAATATAAACCACTCGTTGGTTCTTTATCCAGAGGTAGTAATTCCCGATAACGCCAGAGATTATGAGGACGAGAAGAAATTTCTTTTTTCGTCAAAACTTTTTTTATCTTGCCATAATCATAAACAACCTCTAAAGACCCAAAACAGTATTCACAAACAAAAAGAACTTCTTTAGGATATTCTCTTCCGCACTCCCGACAGCGCAAACCCAGTACATAAGACATAACTTCATTCCCTCCTTTTTTCTTATTTTTCAAAGAAGGCCATTGATGATTTCTTCCAGATTATCTGGCCAGAAATAACCATAATACTTTATATTACTTTTACGGTCAATAATAATATCCGTAGGCACACCTATAACTTTATAGAGACGAGAAACCTCATGATACTTATCTAACAGGATAAGATAGGGTATTTTTTCCCTCTCTTTTATTCTATTAACGCTTTCCCTGCCTTCCCCAATAATCACGGTTACGATTTCCACATCTTGCTGGTTATATTTCTCATAAATTTTCTTAAGAATAGGAATTTCTCTTATACAATAAGGACACCGGCTCGTCCAGAAAGTCAAAAGTACAACTTTTCCTGCAAAATCTTTTAAAGAAACCAACCTCCCTTCCGTATCGGGGAGACTGAATTCCCACGCTTTAAAAACAGGGGTGTCCGTCTCAAATGCATCTGTTCTGTTACCTGTTATATCCTTTCGAAATAACTTATATCCCATCATTCCCAAAATTACAAAAAATATGATTGCAAATATCCAGATTTTCTTTTTCATAAAAGTCTCCCTGCTTTAAGAAAATAATATTCACTCATCAATAATAATAACCAGGCAAAAATTTTCTTCACTCTCGTCACCCAGATACCCGAACGAGGCAGTCCCACTAAAATCCCCAAAAAAGTCCCTGCAAGAATTAAAATGAAACCCATCCCGCATGCAAAAACAAAAAGCAGACTCATTCCCATAACGATATTCTTTTTCATCGCCACAAACAAAAGAATTGCTCCCAATACCGGTGTAACACAGGGGCTTGCTACTGATGCTGAAATCATGCCTACAAAAAATGCTCCCCAAAATCCCTTACTTTTTGTCTCCAATCTTTTCTCTTTCATAAATCTAGGCAAAGGTAATTCAAATAATTCAAATAAAGATAGACCAAGAAGCAAACAAAGATTCCCTACAATAATATAACTTAGAGGATGTTGGGTTAATTCTCCAAAAACTCTCCCGGCTATTCCTGCTCCTACTCCCAGCAAAGAATAAACCACTGCAAAACCAAGAACATAAAAAATACTTAAAAATAATCCTTTAAATTTTGAACCTACACTATGACTGCCAATATATCCTATAGTTATAGGAATTAGAGGATACACGCAAGGAGTAAAACTCATCAAAACCCCTCCTAAAAAAGCCAGAAGATAAGTAAAAATTGAAACATGGGATAAGTATACTTCAAAATTATTTAAAATATCCATTTCGCTGAATATCCCAATCTAAATAAGTTTTTTAAGCAATCACTTCTTGTCTTATCCTATCCAGCCCTACCCTGTTCAATAAATTTGCTAAACGTTCCCCTTTTTTTGCCTCTTTTACGTAAAACTCCAAAACTTTCTTTATGGCAATAAGCACCTGTTTCTCATCTAAAAAATTTGCAATCTTCTTCCCGAATTGCGGAAATCTTCCCCATTTCCCTCCCACATACATTGCCAGTCCGACAAGTTTTGCATACCAAGCACCCTGAGGACAATTGAGAATACATAAACCGCAATATACACATTTTGAATTTTCTAACTCCACTTCTTTTTTGCGCGGATGAATCTTTATTGCATCTGTGGGACAGATGCCTTCGCATATCCTGCAAAAACTACATTTATCTTTATTCCATTCCGGCATTACCTGACCACAGAAACCAACTTCGTTTTCTTGGGCTCTGGCACAGGAATTAGTACACCCGGAGATACTTATACGAAATTTGTGAGGTAGACTAATTTTGTTTTTAAGCCGTGTTTCCAGAAGCTCGCGATTTATTTCCGGTATTTCTAAATCTTTAACTGTATCATAATCCCATGAGGAAATCTCTATCTCTTCTTTACCGTAGAATTCTTTTTCAATCTGTTCTGCAAGATTAAGAGTATCAACCCAAGCCCAGGGACACCAGCGAGTCCCCGGACAACTGACAACCGTTCTTACTCTCGGTCCATTTGCACTTATACCCAAACCAACTTTTTCTAACTCTTCTCTTACAGAAAGTAAATTATTCTCATGCACATAAGGAATTTCTATCCCCTGCCGGGGAGTAAGGTGAACAATCCCCTGACCATAGTTTCTTGCCACGTCTGCAAGTTTGATAAGCTGTTCAGAATTAAGCATTCCTAAAGAACTTTTTATACGCAGACAGAAAAATTCTTTTTGTCTCTGTCTTAAATAAGCCCAACGCTTTAATTCCTGAGGGCTAACCTTACAATTTTCTATCTTTTCTTCCTTTGTATTCATAATACTTTTTAATCAGGTTTAACCATTTTATCATAAAAATGCTAAATATCCTAAAACTTATTCCATTATAGAAAGATATCTCTCACCCCTGTCAGGAAATATCGCTACTATCTTTTTGGTTCTACTCAAACCTTTTGCTATCTCTAAGGCTGCCCAGCAGACTGCTCCCGAGGAAATTCCTGCCAAAATACCTTCCTCAACCGCTAATCTCTTCATGGTTCTAAAAGCATCTTCATCGGAAACCTGAATTATTTCATCAATAATCTTTTTGTTCAGCACCTCGGGAATAAATCCTGCTCCAATCCCTTGAATTTTATGCATTCCGGGACTTTTTCCTGACAGAACCGCACTTGCCTCTGGTTCAACTGCCACAATCTTAATTCGTGGGTTTTTCTTTTTAAGAAACTCTCCCACTCCCGTAATGGTCCCTCCAGTTCCCACTCCTGCTATAAGAACATCAAAATCTCCTTTCGTTTGAACCCAGATTTCCTGGGCAGTAGTTTTTCTATGTGCATCAGGATTGGCAGGATTTTTAAACTGTTGAGGCATAAAACTATTGGGTGTTTTTCTTAGAAGTTCCCTGGCTTTCTCTATCGCACCCTGCATCCCACTTTCAGCAGGAGTAAGGAGCACTTCTGCTCCATATAATTCAAGAATAGACCTTCTTTCTAAACTCATCGTTTCCGGCATGGTAAGAACACATTTATATCCCTTGACCGCACAAACCATGGCTAAGCCAATTCCGGTATTTCCGCTCGTAGGCTCAATAATTGTTCCTCCCGGTTTAATCAAACCTCTTTTTTCAGCCACTTCAATCATATTAAGACAAATCCTATCCTTTATACTTCCTCCGGGATTAAAACATTCTAATTTTGCTAAAACCTGCGCACAATTTCTACCCACAATTTTATTCAATCTCACCATAGGCGTCTGGCCAATTAATTCCAGAATATTCCTGGCTATCTTCTTATCAAAAGACATCTCAATTTACCTCCGTAATTAATTCCTCTTCCCTCACTTTCCCTTTCTCAATTTTATATGCCTTAATCTCAGGATTATTAAACTCTCTTAACGAAACGATAAGATAAGAGGTTTCATAAAAAGCCAATTCTATATCCTTATCTGATGGATAAGCAGGACCGTTAGGATGAGAATGGTATATACCTAACAACTTCATCCCCAGATTTTCTATCTCTTTAAATGTCCTAAGTTGTTCTTTCGAATCAGCAAAATATTTCATGGCATCCTTTTCAATATTAGTAAGGGGAAAAACTTTTTCTACCCTTGTTTCCTTCCCACTAAGCACCCCACATGCCTCTAAAGGAAAAACTTTCTTACAGTGTTCAATTATTTTCTCCAGAACTCCTTCTCCTAAAACCAACATCTTAAATTGTGTAAATTAAAAGTTTATTTCGCGACCTTATCTTATTGACTAAATCCTCAAAACTTATATTATCTATTATCTGCGCAGTTTTTTCAGCTATATCTTTCCATATCTCTCGAAAAACACAATCGTTCATTTCCTCACATCCTTTATACTTTATATCTACACAAGCAATTGGCTCAATCGGTCCATCAATAAAACGGATAACCTCTCCAAGTTTTATCTGAGAAGGAGGTTTTGCCAAAAAATAACCTCCCACCTTGCCTCTTTTACTTTCCACAAACCCTCCTCTTTTCAGTTCCAGCAATACCTGTTCTAAAAATTTTTCGGGTATGTCTAAGCTATTGCTTAACTTAGAAATAGTCAACACTCTCTCTCCATAATGGAGCGCCAATTCCAGAATTGTTTTCAGAGCATAATCTCCTTTATAAGTTATCTTCATAATCTCTATAATTTCTATTGATTTAGTAGAGTATAAGGGAGAAAGGAAAACTTGTCAAGAAAAATCTGTACTGTACAGTTGAACTTTGGTAAAGGCTGGAGTTCATCTTGTGATAACAAGCAAGGAAATTTTATTGACTGAACTGCCCCTTCCATACTATAATAAACAAAAATTTTTGCCCAATAATTGAGGACAAATATGTTTTTCAAAAAAACATTTTCTGGGGGATTGCATATTCCCGATTACAAAGATTTATCCCGAGATTACCCCCTTGGAGAAATTCCTCCGCCAAAAAAAATAATACTTCCTCTCATTCAGCATAGCGGAAGCCCTGCTATACCTCTGGTAAAACCAAACGAAGAGGTAAAATTGGGACAGAAGATTGCTTCTTCGGACAAATACATCTCTGCTTCAATCCATGCATCTGTATCAGGAAGAGTTCTAAAGATAGACCATTCTAATCATCCCCTGCTGGGTAAATCTTTAGCAATTTTTATTGAAAATAACGATAATGAACAAAATTTTCTAAAAATTAATGAGGAAAATCCTGACAATTTATCTCCTGAAGAATTAAAAAGAATAATCCAGGAGGCTGGTATCGTGGGGTTAGGAGGAGCAGGGTTCCCCACTCATGTAAAACTTTCTCCTCCCAAACCTATTGATACATTAATCCTTAATGGAGCAGAGTGTGAACCTTATCTTACCTGCGATGAAAAACTTTTATCTGAGAAGCCTGGGGAAATCCTTAAAGGGTTAGGGACTATTAAAAAAATAATCTCGCCCAAAAATATCTTCATTGGAATTGAAGATAATAAAAAATACCTAATAAAGATTATAAAAGAAGCGCTGGAGAAAATTAAAGATGATAATATAAAAATTATCACTCTGAAAACTAAATATCCTCAAGGGGGAGAAAAACAACTCATTAAGGCAATCACCGGGCGGGAAGTTCCTTCGGGAGGTCTGCCTTTTGATGTAGGAGTATTGGTTCATAATGTCGGGACTGTTTTTGCTATATATGAAGCAGTCTATTCCGGAAAACCTCTGTATGAAAGGATAATTACAATTTCCGGAAAAGCAATCAAAAGAAAGGGTAATTTTAGAGTAAGATTAGGAACCTTACTTTCTGATATTGTGGAATTTTGTGGCGGTTTTGTCCAGGAACCGAAAAAAATAATCTTTGGTGGCCCAATGATGGGAATTGCTCAATGGAGTTTAGATATTCCCATAATAAAAGGAACCTCGGGTGTGTTATTCCTCACGGAAGAAGAGATAAACTTGGAAGAGGCAGGTCCCTGTATTCGGTGCGGAAGATGTATTGAAGTGTGCCCGATGAAAATTATGCCTGCTTCTATAGGTTTAGCGGGGGAATATGAAAAATGGAATCTTGCGCGAGAATATTCCCCCTTAGATTGTATTGAATGCGGGGCGTGTAGCTATATCTGTCCGACAAGAAGAAACCTTGTCCAGTTCTTAAAATTGGCAAAACAGTTTGCTGGTTCTGTTAAAAAATGAGTTATTCTTGAGCAGAATAAACAGATACTTATGTACGAAAAAGATAAACTAATTGTCTCTGTATCACCACACATAAAAAGCAAAGATTCCTGTAAGAAAATTATGTGGTCGGTAGTTTTAGCTCTTATTCCCACAGGAATTGCTGGGGTCTTTATTTTTGGTTTCTCTGCTTTGAAAGTAATTGCGATTTCTATAACCTCGGCTCTCTTAACCGAAGCAGTAATTCAGAAACTAAGACATAAAAAAATAACCATCTCTGATGGTTCCTGTTTTATTACCGGCCTTCTGCTTGCCTATAATCTTCCACCCCAAATACCCTGGTGGCTTCCGGCAGTGGGAAGTTTTTTTGCCATTGCTATTGCAAAACACTCCTTTGGAGGTTTAGGACATAATATTTTAAATCCTGCCTTGGCAGGAAGAGCTTTTCTCCTCGCCTCCTGGCCTAATCATATGACTAACTGGACTCCTCCCCGCTGGCAGATAGATACCTTAA
>JBFWKV010000010.1:0-18138 GCA_050252475.1 Candidatus Omnitrophota bacterium
TATAATTGGATTATTAAATTTATCTTTGGAGATATAAAATAACCCATTGGGAATAAAGCATTTTTGGAGGTCTCACCTCCAAAAATAACCTCCAAAAATAAGAAAGGAGGGGGTGGAAATGAAGATTGAGATTGTTGGTCCAGGTTGTCCAAGATGTATCGCAACTGAAAAAAATGTAAAAGAGGCAGTGAAAGAATTGGGGATTCAGGCTGAGATTACCAAAGTTACAGATGTGGCAGAGTTCGCCAAAAAAGGAGTAATGTTTACACCAGCGGTAATTGTAGATGGACAGGTTAAAATCTCTGGCAAAATCCCCACTGTAGATGAGATAAAGAAGGTTATCTCAGAAAATTAGGAGGTGATGGTTTTATGCCTCTTTATGAATATGAATGTTTGGATTGCGGTGAGAAATTTACTCTTTTAGTGCGCAATTCTGAGGAAGAGAAATCTATAATTTGTCAGAAATGTAAGAGCAAAAATATAAAGAAACTTTTTTCAGTTTTCTCAGCAGGCAGAGAAGAAAGACAATCTTCTTCCTCCGGTCCGAGTTGTTCTTGTGGGGGTATTTGTTAACAGTGGATAAAGAGAAGACAATCATAAGCTTAAATAAAGAAGAGCAGATTGAATTAGAACAAATAATTCTTGATGAAGACGAGGCACAGGCTCTGAGGTTCTTAAAAGAAGTAATTAAGAAAAAAAATAGACAAAGCAAATACTCCTGGATGTAAGCCAGTTTTTGAATGGAAGACAGAAGAACCGCAAATTTTAACTGAACTGAAAGAAAAAGCAAAGAATAAAGATTCAGAAATTGGGTAAATAAAAACAGCTCCTACATTATTTTCCTTATCCTGACTTAACTCTTTTAATCTTGCATACGTCTATAAAATATAGTAAACTAATACCGATTAAAGTATATAGCCAGAGATAAGAAAGAGAAAAAAGGTTGTCTCTAGAATTAAAAATGAAAAATACAATTATTTTAACCGGAGGAGCTGGTTTTATCGGGAGCTGTTTTCTCTGGAAGCTCAACCAGGAAGGGATTGATAATATAGTTGTTGTTGATAATCTCGCCACAGGTGAAAAGTGGAAGAATCTTGTGGGTAAAAAGTTCATTGATTATATCCAGAAAGAAGATTTTCTTAGTTTTCTTGAATCAGGTAAATTTCCTCGCGTTGAGACAATCATTCATTTAGGAGCCTGTACCTCTACTACTCTGAACGACGTGGCTTATTTTCTTAAAAATAATTATGAATACTCCAAACGCCTTGCTTCCTGGGCTGAAACCCATAATGCGAGATTTATTTATGCTTCTTCGGCCGCTACTTATGGAGATGGTAGTAACGGCTATGATGACGATGAAAGCAAACTCCCCACTCTTAGGCCTTTAAATATCTATGGCTATTCAAAACACTTATTTGACCTCTGGATGTTAAGAAACAGGTTACTTAAAAAAGCCGTAGGGTTGAAGTTTTTTAATGTCTTTGGTCCTAATGAATACCATAAAGGTGAAATGATGAGTGTTATCTGCAAACGTTTTGATGATATTATTTCTGGTGAACCTATGCGCCTTTTTAAATCCTACCATCCGGATTATAAAGACGGAGAGCAGAAAAGAGATTTTATCTATGTCAAGGATGCAGTTGAAGTAATGTTCTATTTCTTTACTCAACCCAATAAGGCAGGGATATTTAATTTAGGCACAGGAGAAGCCCACTCCTGGAATGAGGTGGCAGAGGCAATGTTTTCTGCTTTGGGTTTAAAACCAAAAATAGAATATATTGATATGCCTGAAGATATTCGTCCAAGATACCAGTACTTTACTCAAGCTAATATAGATAAGCTAAGATCAGCAGGCTGTAAGTATAAGTTTACTGCTTTGGAAGACGCAATTAAAGATTACATTTCATATTTAAAGAATAAAACATATCTATAAGATATCTACTCTTAGTAAATGAAGATATTTCCCATCGGGATAATCCACTCACCATTTAAAGACAAAAAAGAGGTTCCCATCCAGCCGTTTAAGTCAAAAGCCAGCGGCAAAGTAGAGGTCTATAAAAAATACGCACCCGGACTTAGAGATATAGAAGGATTTTCGCATATATATCTTTTAATCCTTTGAAAAGTATTATGGGGGTAAAGCTACCCCTTTAGATTACGGAGGAGATCCCGAAGGTTCTAGGCAGATTATTAACAATTGGGTTAAAAATAAGACTGAAGATAAAATCAAAGATTTAATACCACGAGGATTTATAGACTCTGCTAACACTGTATTAGTTTTGACAAATGCTATCTATTTCAAAGGAGCTTGGGCATTACAATTTGATCCAGAAGAAACTGAAGAGGAAGATTTTAAAACAAGCGCTGGACAAATTGTAAAAGTACCCGTGATGAGATTGGTAGGCAAAGATGAAAAATTTAACTATGCTGAGACTGAAGATTTTCAAATACTTGAAATGCTTTACGCTGGTGAAGATTTATCTATGCTGATAATCCTTCCAGAAGAAAACAAATTAGAAAAAGTTGAAAAAGAACTTTCCATCGAAAAGTTATCAGAATGGAAAGGGATACTCAAGGAACAAAAAGTAGATATTTACATCCCGAGATTTAAATTTGAAACGAAATATTTTATGGCTGAGAACTTAAAGAAAATGGGAATGCCAACCGCTTTTAGTAGCGATGCTGATTTTTCCGGTATAAACGGTAAAGGTGGTATCTGGATTGACCATGTCATTCATCAAGCCTTTGTTGATGTCAATGAAGAGGGCACAGAGGCTGCGGGTACAACGGCGGTAATAATGACAAAGGCGTTTCATCAAGTAACTCCTGTGTTTCGAGCAGATCATCCATTTATCTTCTTGATCCAGGAGAGGAGAAGTGGAAATATCTTGTTTATAGGTAAGGTTGCTAATCCTGCCACTTAATTTTTGTAAAAAAGGGGCCAGACCCCTTTTTGAAAAAAATACCTGAGTCCTTTTTGTAGAAGTTATCTTAAGCAAGAGAATTCTATTGTCTGCGGTTGTCCCTTGTGATAATATAATACCAGCAGTGGGTATCACTCCTAAGGAAAATAAAAACTAGCACATAAAGAACTTAAAAAAGAGACTTTCTAACACAATAAATGCACAGTTTACGTCTGATTGTAGAGAAAGTGTCTGAGACTGCCGGTGCAGTCAGAAAGTTATGGGATACGGTTCTGGATAACCATTATGACCACTAGCAGAATAATATTTTCTGCTGGGAGGGAAGGTTTTGTATTAACTTTTAAAATTAGAATTTAAGGAGTGAAAAGATGCAGGTAAAAGAAATAATGTCAAGGGAGGTAATTACTGTAAGGCGCGCCACAACCTTAAAGCAAGTATTAGAGAAATTTGCTAAGTTTCACATATTTCCTTTGGTGCCTGTAGTTGAAGAGGATAACCGTCTTGTGGGCATTGTTTCTTTCAATAATCTTCTCAGTGTATTTCAATTACCTGGGTCACAGATAATTAAGAATGTACCTTTTCTGGATGAAGGAGAACAGGATATATTTAAAGTGGAACTTACTGAAGAAATAGGTAATTTAGTGATAGTCGAAGATATTATGGAACGTAAGTTTATCTCTATCAATGAGGAAACTTCTTTGCAAGAAGCCTATAACTTAATGAAGTTACATCTTAAGGAAGAGTTTCCGGTGGTTGATAAGACAGGAAGATTGGTAGGGATGATTGGTGTATTTGACATCGTTCGGGAGCTCTTTCGTCAAAAAGGTATTATAAAATGAACACAATCTTAGGGCTCGGTTTTATTCTGCTTTCTGGTTTATTTTTATCTAAATTAATAAATAAAGTCAAACTTCCTTCAGTTACCGCTTATCTTTTATTGGGTATTTTTATAGGTCCATCATTTTTAAATCTTATTCCCCGAGATATCACCTCTGCCTCAGGTTTAATTTCTAACATAGTACTAGGTATAATTGCCTTTGGTATAGGTCAGAATTTTTCCCGAGATAATTTTCGCAAAATTGGTAAATCGATTATCTGGATTTCAATATTAGAGGCCTGTAGTGCCTGGATATTAGTCACCTTTGTCTTTTTGTTTATTTTAAGACAGCCTTTTTATATTTCTTTACTTTTTGGGGCAATCTCTTCTGCTACTGCTCCTGCGGCAACGGTTATGGTTATCAGGGAATATCGCGCTAAAGGAAACTTTACTGATACGCTCTTGGGGGTAGTAGCAATTGATGATGCCTGGTGTCTTATTATATTTGCTATTTCCCTGGCAATATCCCAGGCTATATATAGCCATATGTTAGCTACCTTTTTCTTGATAAAAGTATTTTTTAATTCTCTTTTAAACATATTTGGCGCATTTATATTGGGGGGATTGGTAGGAATACTGTTGACTTATCTTTCCCGATATCTACGCAGTCAGACAGAGCTTTTAATCTTTACCCTGGGGTTTGTTTTTTTAAATATAGGGATTGCCCTATGGCTTAAATTATCAGTTCTTTTATCAAGCATGTTTTTAGGGGCAATATTGGTCAACATTAATAAATCATCGTTCAATTTCTTTGAGAGCCTAAAGACGGTGGAGTCCCCTTTATATTTGCTCTTTTTTGTTCTAGCAGGCGCACATTTAGAAATAGGAATTTTAAGCAAATTGGGTTTGATTGGTATAGCATACCTTGTTTTTAGAGTGATAGGCAAGATGACAGGTGCAGGTCTCGGTGCTTATATCTCAGGCGCCTCAAGAAGTATACGCAAATATTTGGGTTTAGGATTGGTTCCTCAGGCAGGTGTTGCCTTGGGTTGCGCCTTAATTGTCAAAAATGACTTTCCCAATGTAGGAGATATGCTTTTTACTACTATTGTTGCCACCACCGTTATTTATGAATTACTTGGTCCTCTATGCACAAAATATGCCTTAGAGAAGGCGGGTGAGATTTCAGCGTCTTCTTAGATGAGATGAAAATTGTAAAAAGTGTCAGACCCCTTTTTGAAAAAAGTACCTGACCTGCTGTAGACTAACGTAATTTTGTAGGGTATTAACATGCCAAAGTATAAAAGGATGCAAATGGTAATGGTTTGGTTTCTTCCACTTATTGTCATAGGTGGGTTATTTTTGCCTTTATTAGGGTATTTAGTTTTGGCAATGGCGATGTTTTTTCTTCCTTTATCTTTTTTTAAAGGAAGATTCTGGTGTTGGAATCTTTGTCCAAGGGGTGCCTTCCTTGATATTGTGATGACCAAATTAAATAGAAATAGACCCTTTCCTCTATTTTTGACAAAGCGCTGGTTTAGATGGTCTATTTTCTTCTTATTTATCAGTCTATTAATCTTTAGGCTTCTGAGGACCGGGGGAAATTTAATTTTAATTGGGACAATCTTTGTCTCAATGTGTATCTTAACCACGATAATTTCTGTAGTGCTTGCTGTTTTTTGGCGACATCGTAGCTGGTGTTTAATCTGTCCCATGGGTACATTACAGGAACAATTGGGAAGAATAGGAAAAAGGAGAAAAACAACCCTACTTTAAGTTAAGGTAAAAAAATGTTAACCTTTTTTGGATTAAACAAAAGGAGGAATTTGTGGATATAAAAGTATTCTTGGTGACTTTTGGATCAATTTTTCTGGCAGAGCTTGCGGACAAAACACAACTGGTGGGTATAACAATGTCTGCAAAATCAGGCAGGCCCTTAAGTGTGTGGCTTGGTTCTATATCCGCATACATAATTGTGACCGCAATTTCTGTAATTATTGGGGCTACATTAGCAAGATATATCAAACCGGAAATTATCCGTTATGCGGGAGCAACTTTGTTTTTAATAATCGGGATATTAATCTTTTTAGGTAAAGTCTAATATGAAGAAAGTTTTATTTCTCTGCACGGGAAACTCGGCACGCAGTCAGATAGCAGAGGGGCTCTTGCGTCATATGGCAAAAGATAAATTTGAGGTTTTTAGCGCCGGCATAAATCCCACCCAACTAAACCCCCTAGCTATAGAAGTCATGGCAGAGATAGGTGTGGATATCTCTAAACAGAGGTCAAAATCCATAAGGGAATTTTTAGACAAGAATTTTGATTATGTCATTACTCTTTGCGATAATGCAAAACAGACCTGTCCGGTATTTCCCGGGAATTATAAAATGATTCATTGGAATATAGAAGACCCAGCGGGGTTTTCAGGAGGATTGGAGGATAAGTATAAATTATTTAGAAGAATTCGTGATGAAATCAAAAAACACATTATTGCCTTTCTTAATCAGGAAACATAAACTAACCTTCCTCACGAGAAATTTCCTTTTTCCCTTGTTTTAAGAGGTTTAATCTGCTATATTTATTATTCTAATTGTTCTGCAATATCTTAAATTTTAGGATAATAAAATGTTTAAAGGGTTTAGACATGTCTGTCTTCGGGTAAAGAATCTGGAAAAATCGTTAGAATTCTACCGTGATATTTTAGGACTAAGAGTAGAAAGAATTATTGAGCTGGGGGGAGAATATCCGGAAAGAATTCTGGGGGTTAAAGGGATAAGGCTGGTATATGTGAAGCTAAGAAGTGTAAATCAGTCTAAAAACAGTCCGCCTGTATTTGAACTGCATTTCTGGAAAAAACCCAAAAAAACAATAAAACCAGGATATAACCATATTTCTTTTACGGTTAAAAATTTATCCTATGAATACAAACGATTAAAGAAAAAGGGAATAAAATTTATTTCTCCTCCCATAAAAACTCCTTATACCAATACCAAGGTGTGTTTCTGTTATGACCCGGATGGGAATCTGATTGAGTTAGTAGAAGATATTTAAGCATGTATGATTATTTTCAAGGTTTAGATCCTTTAAAACAGGCGCTTATTGCAGGCATTTTTACCTGGTTTCTCACCAGTGCAGGAGCTTCTCTGGTCTTTTTTAAAAAAGAATTCAGTCAGAAGACCTTTGATACCTTGCTGGGATTTGCCGGTGGGATAATGCTTTCGGCAAGTTTCTGGTCATTGCTTCTACCCATTAATGATGATTCTGGATAATTTTTTCGGTATATAGAATATGAAAATAAATCTTGCCAAGTCCGCAGGTTTTTGCTTTGGAGTAAAGAGAGCGATTGAGATTGCTCGTAAGATAGCTCTAAATAATAAAAGAGTATTTATCCTGGGAGATATAGTGCATAATGAAGAAATTTCTCAGGAGATAACCAGCTGGGGAGTAAAAAAGATTAAAAATTTAACCCGAGGAGAGGGAAAAATTTTACTCATCCGTGCTCATGGTGCAGGGAAAGAGGTATTCCGGAAAGCAAGGAAATTAGGTTATAAAATTGTAGATGCTACCTGTCCAATGGTAAAGGAGATTCATAAAATTGCTAAAAGAGAAGAAAAAAAAGGAAGGAAAATTATTATAATCGGAGACGAAAATCATGACGAGGTTCTTGGCATTGTGGGGCAGTTAGAGAAAAAAACTTTAATAATTGACCCCCGGAGAAAAATAGATAGAGAAGAATTAAAAGGAATAAAAAAAGCCTCAGTGGTTGTGCAATCCACTCAAAATATGGAAGAGGTTGAGAAGATAAAAGGGATTCTTGAGAAACACATTAAAGATTTAAGGTTCTTTAATACTATTTGTAACCCCACTCGCATAAAACAGAAAGAAATAAAGACGCTACCCAAAATGAATGATTTGGTGATTATTATTGGTTCAAAGACAAGCGCAAATACAAAGAGATTATATGAAATTGCTTCCCGGATAAATAGAAATACTTACTGGATAAGTAACCATACTGAGTTAAAAGCGGAATGGTTTAAAGGAGTAAATTCTGTAGGAATTACCGCGGGAGCATCCACACCGGAAAGAACCATAAAAAAAGTTATAGAAGGTATTGAAAAAATTTCTCAAGCTTGAATTTTAAAATTGGCTTTTATATAATATAGCCTGCTACATGAAGCTGGGGTTTGTAAATATAACAAAACTTTTTTAAAGGAGGAGGTTTGATGTCCATAGATTCTATTTTTTTGTTGGTTGCTCCTTTAGGTTCAATTATGGCTCTTGGCTTTGTGGGATTCCTGGTCAGGAAGGTCTTAAGTAAGGAACGTGGTAATGAAAAGATGCGTGAGATTGCCGATGCAGTAAAGGTGGGAGCACGTGCATATTTAAAAAGACAGTATTCAGTGGTTTTTATATTTTTTGTGTTAGTTTTTTGTATTCTTCTCTGGTTGAGTATGAAGGGTTATTTAGTTATTTTTGTTCCTTTTGCTTTCTTAAGCGGAGGATTTTTCTCGGGTTTAGCAGGGTATATCGGGATGATAATGGCTACCAGCTCAAGCGATAGAACTGCCCAAGCGGCAAGTGTGAGCTTAAATAGTGCTTTGCGAGTGGCTTTTTCAGGTGGAGCGGTAATGGGGTTTGTGGTAGTAGGATTGGGACTTCTTGACCTGAGTATCTGGTACTGGTTGTTAGACTGGTACTATTCTACTCATCCTTTACCTTCTTCTCTGGATAAGATTGGAGCAATTACCTCCACCATGTTATGTTTTGGTATGGGAGCAAGTTCACAGGCGCTATTTGCCCGTGTAGGAGGGGGAATTTTTACCAAAGCAGCCGATGTAGGTGCTGACCTGGTGGGAAAAGTTGAAGCGGGAATTCCTGAAGATGATCCACGTAATCCTGCGGTTATTGCTGATAATGTGGGTGATAATGTGGGTGATGTGGCAGGAATGGGAGCAGACCTCTATGAATCTTATGTGGGTTCTATTGTGGCAACTATGGCTTTAGCGGTTTCTGCAGGATTGGGAATAAAAGGGGTAACCATTCCCATGGTTATGGCAGGAGTGGGAGTGGTCTCCTCAATCCTGGGAACATTCTTTGTAAGAGCAGAAGAAAAGGCAGAGCAGGCCGTCTTACTTAAGGCGCTACGCAAAGGAATTTTTTCTTCCGCAATATTCATTGCCATTTTTTCTTATTTCGTAATAAAAATAATCCTTGGTAATGAACTCATGGGAATATACGGGGCAGTTATTAGCGGACTTTTAGCGGGTATCTTTTTGGGAATTTCCACAGAATTTTTTACCTCCGATAAGTACTTTCCTACACGTTTTGTTTCCCAGTCTGCTTTAACCGGTCCGGCTACCGTGATTATTGGGGGCCTTTCTGTAGGAATGCTTTCTACCGCTGTGCCGGTGATTATAGTAGCAACCGCGATTATTTTGAGTTTCTATTTGTCCGGAGGTGCACACAATTTTAATCTCGGACTCTACGGAATAGGGATTTCTGCAGTAGGAATGTTATCCACTTTAGGGATAACTTTAGCCAGCGATGCCTACGGGCCAATTGCGGATAATGCGGGAGGTAATGCTCAGATGGCAGGACTGGGAGAGGAGGTAAGACAACGCACCGATGCTCTGGATGCCCTGGGTAATACTACCGCAGCCACAGGAAAAGGTTTTGCTATTGGTTCAGCAGCTTTAACCGCTCTGGCTTTGATTGTGGCTTATAAAGAAAGGATTGAATCTCTGGGAAAAACACTGGATATAAATTTTATGAATCCACGGATTATTAGTGGGTTGTTTATTGGAGGGATGCTTCCTTTTCTCTTCTGTTCACTTACCATGGGAGCGGTAGGCAGAGCAGCAAGTAGAGTAGTGGAAGAAGTGAGAAGACAATTTAGAGAGATAAAAGGGCTTCTGGAGGGAAAGGCAAAAGCAGATTATGCGCAATGCGTATGGATTGTTACGAAAAGTGCTCAGAAAGAGATGATTCTTCCCTCTTTATTGGCAATAATTTCTCCACTCCTTGTGGGAATATTTATAGGATTGGAGGCAGAGGTAGGGTTGCTCACCGGTGCCTTAATCTCTGGATTTGTGGTAGCGATAATGATGGCAAATGCAGGTGGAAGCTGGGATAATGCTAAAAAATATATTGAAAAAGGAAATCTGGGAGGTAAGGGTTCTTTTGCTCATAAAGCAAGTGTGGTAGGAGATACTGTAGGGGATCCCTTTAAAGATACTGCGGGGCCTTCTTTAAATATTTTGATAAAACTGATGTCCATGGTTTCTATAGTCTTTGCATCTTTCATAATTGCCAATACACTGTTTAAATAAAATTAAAAAACTTCATAGATAATAACCGAGTTTTTTTAGAATCAGGGGATTTTCCTGCCAGTTTTTTTCTACTTTGACCTGTAAATCTAAATATACTCTTTTTTCTAAAATAAATTCTATTTCTTTCCTTGCCAGTTCGCCTATCTTTTTAACCATCTGTCCGTTTTTCCCAATAACAATCCCTTTCTGAGAATCCCTTTCTACTAAAATAATTGCTTTTATATAAACGAGATTATCTTTACGGGGAGTCATCTCTTCTATCATAACCGCGGTAGAATAAGGGAGTTCCTCCTTCAAAATATTAAGCATTTTTTCCCGGATAATCTCCGAGATATTTAATTTCATAGGAAAATCTGACAGTATATCTTCAGGATAAAAAGGAGGGTTCTCGGGGAGAAGAGTAAAGATAACTTCCAGAAGTTCAGCAACATTCTTACCTTCCAGTGCTGATACAGGAATATAATATTTCAGAATGTCTTTTTTCTCTCCTGCATTATCCTGCCAGAATTTTATATAATCGTTAACGAAACCGGTTCCTTTATCCTGTTTGTTAAGAGCCATAATCACAGGTTTGCATACCTCTTTTATATTTTCTATGATATTCTTTTCTTCCTCACCTGGAGGGCGGGTTAAATCTACCATATATAAAATGAGGTCGCAGTCGCTTATTGCCTTAAGTGCCGAGAGGTTAAGATATTTACCCAATTCGTTTTTAGGAATATGCAAGCCGGGAGTGTCTACAAAAATAATCTGTCCTCTTTCTTCATTGAGAATACCTCGAATTTGAAAACGGGTAGTCTGGGGCTTGGGAGAAATTATACTTACTTTTTCTTTCAAAATTGTATTAAGTAAAGTAGACTTCCCTACATTTGGCCTTCCTGCAATTGCTACAAATCCGCACTTTTTGTTCATGTTTTAAAATATACCAGTTTTGGAATAACTGTGCAACAGTTTTTGAATATTTATTTTTTTGTTGACAGAGTTTTGTATTTTTGTTATTATTTAAGATACTTAATGGTTAAGTAACTTAAATATTAGGAGAGTTTACAATGTCAATCAATCAATTCAGTGAGAAATTGGCAATTCTGATGCCCAAGGTAATGAGATTAATGACAAAGAGACAATCTGATGAATTGTTTAAAGGAAAGATTACCTTGCCTCAATTCATGGTTATGGAATTCTTGTATAGAGAGAATTCGGCAATAATGTCCAAGATAGCTGAAATCTTATTGGTAAGTGCTCCTGCTGCAACGGGAATTGTGGATAAATTGGTAAGGGATGGATATTTAAAACGGGAAAATACCTCTGATAACAGAAGAATTATATTGATAAAACTTAGTCAAAAAGGGAAAAAAACTATTGAAAAAGCAATTAAGCAAAGACAGTTGCTAATCAAGGATATCTTTGGAAAACTTGAAGAGAAAGAACGCCTGCAGTATTTGCAGATTTTAACCAAGATTTACAAATTCCTTCTGAATAATCACAAAGCAAAAAGATGAAAAAGATTATTTATCTTATATGTCTTGTTTGTTTAATAATAGAAGGGAAATTATTGGAGGCAGAGGAGCCCATAAAACTTACGCTTGATGAGGCAATAGGTATTGCTCTGCGAGATAACCGTGAAGTGCTCCTTAAGAAAGAAGATTTAAACAAGGCTAAAGAAAAATGGAAAGAAGCAGAAGCAGAAAGACTACCTAAGTTTAGTTTAGAAAGTTCAAGGTTGGATATGCTTGATTATTATAATAAAGATATCACCAGCATTTCTAATCAGCTCTCTTTAAAACAATTCCTTTATACCGGTGGTAAAATCTCGGGAAATATTAAGAAGAGTGTTTACGGGATGGAAATAAATAAAGCCAGGCTTGAGGAGACTATCCTGGAAATAGTTTTTAATGTTAAAAAAGCATTTTTTACTCTCCTTTTAGCCGAAGAATATGCTAAACTAAACAAAGCAATTTTTACCAATACGCAGAATCATTTAAAAGCAATTACCGAACGATACCATAATGGTCAAGCCTCTGAATCGGAACTGGTTAAATTGCAACAAGCACTGGCAAATGTAGAACAAGTTCTTCTTTTATCTTTAAATCAGATAGAAAGTGCAAAGGCAAATTTGAGAAATTTACTTTACTTAGAAAAAGATATAGATATTGAAGCTGAGGGAGAACTTATCTATGAACCTATGGAAATAGCTTTTGACGAAGTTTATCTTAAAGCGCTGAGAGAAAGACCAATTCTGCAACTTTACGAAACACAGGAGAAAATAGATAAGTTGCAGAAGGAAATCGCAAAGTCTGAGCTCCTGCCTACTGTATATGCTTCCTGGGATTATTACACCAATTATTCTAACTCTCCCCAGGCAATTTCAAAAGGGTGGGAGAATCATCAGACCATTGGGATTGTTTTAAGCTGGCCAATTTTTGATGGTTTTGCCACTCAGGCAAAGATAAGACAGGCAGAAATAGATTTAAAGGAAACCCAACTGCTTAAAGAAAAAACAACAATGGATATCGCTTCAGAATTAAAGAATGCTTATTTAGAAATAAACGATGCTATGGCAAAATTAAAGGCAAAGGATGCGGAAATAAATTTCTACGAAGATAACTTTCGCGTAATTAATGATAAATATAACAGGGGAATAGCAAGTGATCTGGATTTGGAGGATGCTAAATTGAGTCTTGAAATAGCCAGATTCAATCGTAAAGAAGCAGTTTATGATTATTTAATCGCAAAGGCAAAATTGGAAAAAATCACAGGAGAAATGGAATGAGTAAAAAGAATATTATTCTGTTTATCTGTGTGATTTTATTTTTTTCTGGTTGTCAGAAAAAAGAAGAAATAAAAAAAGATACTTTTACGGAAACAATTCCAGTGAGAGTAATGCGAGTAAAGTTAATGGATATCATGGAGACAATTGAATATACAGGAGATATAAAAGCAAAAGATGAAGTTTTAGTCTATCCGAAGGTAACCGGAAAGGTTGTTGAGAAAATAAAAGAAGATGGTAGTTTTGTAAAAAAAGGAGAACCAATCTTATATATTGACCGCGATGAAGTGGGATTTAAATTTGAAAAGGCTCCCGTGGAAAGTCCACTGGAGGGAATAGTCGGAAGGGTTTATGTGGACTTAGGAGAAAATGTTAATCTACAGACTCCTGTTGCTAAAGTGCTTGATTTAGACAGAGTAAAAATAAGATTAGAAATTCCAGAGATATATCTTGCCCGCATCTCTTTGGGACAGAAGGCAAAAATTTATGTTGATGCTTATCCGGAGAAATATTTTATAGGAGAGGTGGAAAAAATAAGTCCCGTACTGGACACTGCCACCCGAACATTTCCTGTGGAAATAGTGGTGGATAATTCTGACCACCTTCTCAAATCCGGACTCTTTGCGCGCGTAAGTTTGATTATTGCCGAACATAAGAATGTTCCTGTAGTTTTGAAAGAGGCCATTATGGGTAAAGAACCAGATTTGTATGTATATATTGTAGAAGGAAATAGAGCAGTTTTAAGAAAGGTTAAATTAGGTTTGCGACATGGGCAATTTTATGAGGTTCGGGAAGGTATAAAAGAAGGTGACCTGGTGGTAATAATGGGGCAACAGAGGCTTTATGAAGGGGCAAATGTAAATATTGAGGAAGAAAATTTATGAAACTACCCGAATTCGGAGTTAAAAGACCGGTTACCAATTTAATGATTTTTTCCAGTATTATTATTTTAGCAATTTATAGCCTCTCCCGTTTAGGTATAGACCAGATGCCGGAAATCGAACCTCCCGCAATCAGTGTAATATCTGTTTATCCGGGAGCAAGTTCTGAGGATGTGGAAATAAAGGTAACCGAGCTTCTGGAAAATCAACTGGCTACCACACCGGGAATAGAAAAAATTACCTCTGTCTCTGCAGAGGGAGTTTCGGTAATTACTCTTAAATTTGCCTGGGGGACAAATCTTGATACCGCTTCCAATGATATTCGCGACCGTATTGAACTGGCAAAGCGTTTCCTTCCGGATATACCCGATGAAATGGAAAATCCTTTTATTTTTAAGTTTAATACCGCCATGATGCCTATCCTGTTTATAGGCATTAACGCTCAACAAAGTTACCCTGTACTTTTTGACCTGATTGACCAGCGGATAGCTGACCCTCTGCGTCAACTTCCGGGTATAGGAACTGTACAATTATTTGGAGGATTGGAAAGTCAGATTAATGTATGGATAGATAGAGCACGACTGGAAGGATATGGTTTGTCAATTCTCGATATCCTGGAAGTGTTGAAAAAAGAAAATATTACTCAACCAGTAGGGAACTTGAAGTCAGGGTTAACCAGTTATGTGGTGAGACTTCCTGGGGAATTTGCTTCTCCTGAGGAATTAAATCTGGTTATTTTAGGAAAGAAGGATAAGAAAACGATTTATCTTAAAGATGTGGCGAGAATAGAGGATAGTTTTAAAGAAGTGACGATGGAGGCAAGGATAAATAAAAAGCGGGGTATATTGATGATGGTTCAGAAACAAACAGGAACAAATACAGTAGAAGTGGCAAAGAGAGCCAAAAGCCTATTAGAAAAATTAGAGAAAACTTTGCCCCGTGATGTAAAAATGAATATTATTTTTGATACTTCTCAGGACATCATTAATTCTTTAAACACCCTTAAGAAGTCTCTTTTCAGAGGTATTCTTTTTGTAATTATTGTAGTCTGGTTATTCATGCGTCAGATAAAAACCAGTCTAATTGTTGCTCTAACTATTCCTTTTTCTCTGCTCATCTCCTTTATCTACCTATTTTTAAGTGGCAGGACAATTAATATAATAAGTTTATCTTCTTTAGCCATTGCCTGTGGTATGGTGGTGGATAATGCTATTGTTATTGTGGATAATATCTGGAGACATATAGAGAAAGGAAAACGTGTACGTGAAGCATCAATTTTTGGTGCCCAGGAGATGTTTTTAGCCATCACTGCTTCTACGCTTACTACCGTTGCGGTATTTTTGCCCTTCTTCTTCATGCGGGGAATAATCGGAATTATGTTTGGAGAACTGGCGGTGGTGGTGACTATAACTCTGTTTGCTTCACTTTTTACCGCTACTACTTTTAGCCCGATGCTTTGTTCAAAATTGTTAAAAGAAAAACAATCCTCGGGGTTGAAAGACATTAGTTCCACTAATAGTTCTGAAATATCAAAATTTAATTTATTCAGAAAAATAGAAGATTTTTATTCTTATATTCTTGCCTTTGCTTTAAAACATAAAAAATTAATTATTGCTGGATTTTCTACATTATTTATTTTGAGTCTTTTTCTTTTGAGATTTGTGGGAAATGAATTTATTCCTGAAGAGGATACCGGCGATGTTCGGGCAACAGTCCACCTTCCTCTGGGCACGCGTTTTGAAGAGACAAAGAGGATTGCTTTGAGAATAGAAGAGATTATAGAAAAGAATGTTCCCGAGAGAAGAATTATGTTTGTAAGACCGGGAACTACACCGGGAATGGGAAGAGCCTTTCGTGCATCAGGAGAATCGGGGGAAAATATTATTGTTGGGGGAGCTAAGCTGGTTCCCAAACTGGAGAGAAAAAGGTCAGTTTTCGAAATTGGTCATATTCTAAGAGAAGAGATCAAAAAGATTCCTGGCGTATTAAAAATTGATGTTTCTACAGGAAACCCCTTGGGAAGAATGATTACCGGGATGGGAGGGAAAGCAATTCAAATAGAAATTATTGGTCATTCTTTTGACAAAACAAATGAACTGGCAAGAAAAATAAAAGATATGCTGGAAAAAATCCCCGGTGCAGTAGATGTAAGTATTTCGCGCGAGATAAATCAACCGGAATTGAGAATTGCGGTAGATAGGGAAAAAGCCTCTATCTTAGGTTTAGATATGCAGACAATAGCATCTTCTTTAAAAGCTTATATTGAAGGAACCACTGCAACAAAGTATCGGGAAAAAGGCGAAACTTATAATATTTATGTAAGGTTGGAAGAAACTTCGCGCACAAAGATTGAGGATATTGAAAACCTGTATATAGTTTCTCCTCTAACGGGAAAACAGGTAAGATTGGTTAATTTTGCCAAGGTCTACGAAACCGCAGGTCCTGTGGATATAGAAAGGATTAACCGGGAAAGAGTAGTTAAAGTTGAATGTAATGTATTTGGAAAATCTGCAGGAAAAGTAAAAGAAGAAATTGAGAGAAAATTAAAAGACCTCGCTATCCCTTCGGACATAAGGATTAATTTTGGAGGAGAAGCCGAAGAACAGATGAAGGCATTTAAAGATCTGAGGGTTTTGCTGATTCTGGGAATTATTTTAGTTTATATGATTATGGCAGGACAGTTTGAATCTTTACTTGACCCTTTTATAGTGATGTTTGCGGTTCCCTTTACTTTTTCTGGGGTTTTTCTTGGCTTCTTACTTACTCGAACAACTCTCAATATAATCTCTTTTATAGGAATTATAATGCTTATGGGTATAGTTGTAAACAACGCTATAGTGCTAATCAGCTATACTAATATATTGAGGAAGAGAGGGCTATCCCTATACGAAGCAATATCGCAAGCAGGAAAAGAAAGGTTAAGAGCGGTGCTGATGACTACCTTTACCACCCTGGCTGGACTTTTTCCTATGGCTTTCTTCCGAGGAGAAGGTTCGGAAGTCTGGCAACCTCTGGGGATAACCATGGTTAGTGGACTTAGCGTTTCTACCTTTATTACCCTGATATTTGTTCCTACGCTTTATGCAGTCATGGAAACAAGAATTAAAAACAGGAGAAATAAAGAATAATGAAGATGGTAATGCTTGTCTATAATGAGGCTATTGAGGAAATAGTGATGGAGACCATGGAAAAATGTGGTTTGAGGAACTATACGAAAATCACCAATGTTTATGGAAGGGGAGAGTCATCGGGTGTACATTTGGGTAACGATATTTGGCCGGGTAAGAATACCATTTTATATATAGCCTGTGAAGAGGAGGGAAAAAACAGAATAATTTCTTGTGTAAAAGAATTAAGAAAAAAGTTAGGACACGAAGGGATAAAAGCTTTTGTCTTTCCCCTTGAGGAGATAACCTGAAAATGATTGTATTTAAATTATTCTTTATTTTTTTAAAAATTGGATTGTTCACTATTGGTAGCGGTTATTCAATGCTCGTGCTTGCCCAGAGGTATATTGTAGATACATATAAATGGTTAACAATGGAGGAATTTACAGATTTAGTGGCAATAGCAGAAATAACCCCTGGCCCGTTCATTATAAATCTGGCTACTTTTGTAGGAACAAGGGTGGCAGGTTTAAAAGGAGCAATTTTCTCCACCACAGGCCTCATTATTCTTCCTTTTCTGTTCCTGTTTGTTATTTCTACAAAATATCTACAGCTTAAAAGTTTTCCCCTTGTCCAGAATATTTTCAATATTATCAGACCCATTGCAATAGGACTTATAATATCAGCGATAATAAATATTTTTAGAATTTCGGTTGTAAATTTTAAAACTGTTTTAATTACCATAGTGGCAATCATTCTTGTGCAAATTTTCCGGGTCAATCCTATATTTATTGTGATGGGAGGATTGCTTCTTGCTCTTTTTTTTAAAATATGAGAATATTAACCCGTAGATTATTGGCATTTTTTGTTAAAGATTATGAGAATTTTCAAAATTCTGAAGTGAGAGCAAAATATGCTTACCTTGAGGCAGGGGTAAGTATCTTTGTGAATACAATTATTTCACTTATAAAGTTAGTTCTGGGAATAATCTCCAACAGTATCTCTCTTATTGCTGATGCATTCCATACTTTTTCTGATGTCTTAACTTCAGTAATAGTCTGGGCGGGATTTAAAGCCTCACAGCGTCCCGCTGATGATAAACATCCCTTTGGACATGGAAGAATAGAAATCGTCTCTGCTTTAATTATCGGGGTTTTGCTTGTAGTTACGGGTTTTAATTTCTTGAAAGATTCTTTCTTAAGAATCTTGAACCCCCAGGAGGTAAAAGCGGGGATAGGGACGATTATTTTCCTTATTATTTCTGCTTTTTTAAAAGAAGAGTTAGCAATATTTTCTAATGAACTGGGGAAACA
>JBFWKV010000011.1:0-17668 GCA_050252475.1 Candidatus Omnitrophota bacterium
CTGGGAAGGTTTTTCTGCGGTTGGTTTTGTCCTTTGGGTACTTTACAGCAGGCAGTTTCTTATATTTTTAAAAAAATTTTTTTCCGAAAAAAAATTGAAACCTATCAACCTGCCCAGCGCATAAAATATCTGTTCGTGATTGTTCTTCTGGTTCTTTCTCTTTTACGGATAAATCTTACAGGGTTATTTAGTCCCTTTACGATTCTTTATCGCGGTTCTTATTTTATAATTAAGGCAATTTTTTATTTTTTCATTTTCCTCAATAAAACCTTCAATATTTTTGCTAATGACCGTATATTTTACTGGTTTCAGACGCAAATTGAGTTCTTTTCTTCCGGCAAATACACGTATGCTTTTTTAAATTCAGGAATAATATTTACAATTCTCTTGCTCAATCTATTTTCTACCCGTTTCTGGTGCAGATTCTTATGTCCTCTGGGAGGATTCTTGGGATTCATTTCTCGCAAAAGCATCCTACATATCAACAGGTCAGATAATTGCCAGAATTGTTTAAAATGTGTTAAGGATTGTCAGGGAGCCTGCAACCCCCATTTAAAAGATGGCTGGATTAAACAGGAATGCCTTTTTTGCCTGAACTGTCTAAAATGTCCGGAAGAAAGTTTAAAGTTGAATATCTATAGTCCAGGGAGATTGCCGAGATTAGAGCAGGGTAAAATTGACCTTACGCGAAGACAGGTTCTTTGCGCTATGGCCGGAGGGCTGGTTGCTTATCCTTTGCTTAAATTAAATTTTAAGAGAAGCGTTACCTCCACGCTTATTCGTCCGCCCGGTGCTCTGGCAGAAAAGGATTTCTTGAACCAATGTATCCGCTGTCAGGCTTGTATTAAAAATTGTCCCACCCAGTTTCTTCAGCCTTCTTTATTTGAGATGGGTATTTTAGGTTTATTTACTCCTTATGGTAACGGCAAAGTCGGTTATTGTAAATATGACTGTAATTTATGTGGAGCAGTTTGCCCTACGGGTGCAATCAGGAATTTAACTCTTTCTGAGAAACAGAGTTTTAAAATAGCCACTGCCTTTATTGATAAAAAGCGTTGTCTGGCTTATAGTAAAGGGATAGTTTGTTTGGCATGTTATAATAATTGTCCTCTTCAGGATAAGGCAATTGTAACTGTAGAGATAGATAGAGGTCTATATGGACCAAAGATAATCCCCGATAAGTGTTTGGGCTGTGGCCTCTGTGAAAATATTTGTCCGGCGCAGGCAATTAGCACAAGGAATACAAAAATGCCACCTTATATATCAACTGGAGGATAGTTTTGGGAGTAAAGATGAATAAAAAATTTTTTATCCGTACTTTTGGCTGTCAGATGAATGTAAGGGATTCAGAGGTAATCTGTGGTCTTTTGAGAACTATGAACTATGAATTGACAACCAATGCTGAGGAGGCAGATGTTATTATCTTTAACACCTGTTCGGTGCGTAAACATGCTGAGGATAAAGTGTGGTCAGAACTCGGTAGGTTTAAATGCGATAAGCGATATGCCATAAGCCATAAGCCAATTATTGGACTTGTGGGGTGTATGGCGCAAGCTTATAAAGATAAAATCTTTGAAAGAGCGCCCTGGGTAGATTTTGTGGTCGGACCTTCGGATATCCATAAGATTCCCCAAATAGTAGAAAAAATTACAAATTACAAATCACAAATTAAAGAGGGGATTCCTTTTGAGCTAAAAATATGGGAAATAGAAGGTAATGAGAGACCAGAGGAGATTTACCATACGGGATTTTATCAAGATAAAGACCATGCCTATGTGATAATCTCTGAAGGTTGCTCTAATTATTGTTCTTATTGTATAGTTCCTTATGTCCGTGGTCCTTTAAGAAATCGTGATTACAAAGACATCCTAAGAGAAATAGAAGAGGCGGTTGATAAAGGTATAACGAGGATTACCCTCTTGGGACAGAATGTGAATGCTTATATTTCAAGCGCAAAGCTCAAAGCGCAAAGCGAAAAATTAAAACTCAAGACTCAAGTCTCAAATAACGAAATCAATTTCATAAATCTATTGGAGATGGTGAACGGAATTAAGGGATTGAAGGAATTTAGTTTTATTACTTCACATCCTAAAGATGTTTCTGTAGATTTATTCTATGCCATGGCAGAATGTGATAAACTTAAAAAGCATTTACATCTTCCGCTTCAATCAGGTTCAGATAGAATTTTGCGTTTGATGAATAGGGGTTATACAAAAAAATTATATTTGGATTTAGTAAATAAATATCGTAAAATTATTAAAGACGGTGTGCTTACTACGGATATAATTGTGGGTTTCCCCACAGAAAGCGAGGCTGATTTTCAGGAAACCTATAATCTGGTAAAAGAGATAGAATTTAATGCGGGTTTTATTTTTAAATATTCTCCCCGACCTCATACCGCTGCAGAAAAATTACCCGATGATGTTTGTAAGGAGGAAAAAGAGAGAAGACAAAAACTGGTACTGGATTTGCAGAAGAAAATTTCTCTAAGAAAAAATGAGAAAAAATGAGAAAAAATAAATATATGATTAGCCAAAAAGAGAGTATAGGTTATCGTCAACACTCTAAAGTTAGCGTGGTTTTGGCAGGTTTGTTGATTTTAATTTTAGGAAAAGTAAATCCTTGCTGGGGGCAGGAGATAGATTACCTCTGGGAGAATTTTCTTAAGGGGGATTATTATACGGTGATAAGTAACTGTGAGGGGATGAAGAAGAAAAACTTGTCCGATAAACTGGGTGCTGAGTTTTATTATCTTATGGGAATGAGTTATCTCTATACTGGTGATAGTATATTTGCCCGTAACAGTTTTAACTTTCTATTAGAAAAGTATCCTCACAGCGATTGGAGTGACTCTGCAAAGATTGCTTTGGGAGATTGCTTTCTTATGGAGAGAAACTTTACAGAAGCAGTTGAAACATACCAGAGTTTTATAGACAAGAATAAAAAATCTCCTCTTTTAAGTTTAGCCTATTTTAAACTTGCCGAGACCAGACGTAAACAGGGGCTATGGGATGATGCGAAGAAACTCCATGAGAAAATAAAATCTTTGTTTCCCAATTCCTTGGAAGCAAAATTATCTAATGATATATTATCTAATAACGAATTTTTCTATACCTTGCAGGTTGGTTCTTTTATTAATAAGGAAAATGCCCTCAGGGTAGTTGAAGATTTAAATTCTCAGAGTATTCCCGCATACATATCTGAGTTTGTTAAACTGGGGCGGATTTACTATCGCGTGAGAGTTGGTAGATTTTTAGACAGTGAAGAGTGTGAAAAAATGAGGAAGAAATTGATTGGGGCAGGCTACACTCCTTATATATATCCGTAATTAATACACAATAATGGCGCTTGTTGTTTTTTTGGTTGGTCCTACCGCAGTGGGTAAGACTGCTTTGGCTTTGTTGCTAGCACCTCTTATTGATGCTGAGATAGTTTCTTGCGATTCTATGCAGATTTATCAGGGAATAGATATTTCTACCTCCAAGCCCAGCCGGGAAGAAAGAAAAATCGTAAAACACCATATGCTTGATGTTGTTTCTCCTCGGCAGGATTATTCGGTAGCGGATTATCGGAGAGATGCTTTGCAGAGTATAGAGAAAATATTGAGCCAGAAAAAAATTCCTCTTGTAGTGGGGGGAAGTGGACTTTATTTTAAGGCTTTATTGGATGGCATATTTGAAGGGCCATCCAAAGATACGGCTTTACGGGAGAGTTTATATAAAGAGGCTCAAGAAAAAGGTAATAGGTTTCTATATGAAAAATTAAAAGAAATAGACCCCTTTACTGCAGAAAAAGTTCACTTCCGCGATCTGAGGAGAATAATAAGGGCACTTGAGGTGTATTATCTTACCGGTATGCCTATTTCTGTGTTAAAGAAACGTACCCAAGGGCTTTCTTCCCAGCACCACACCCTTGTTTATGGTTTACTACGTCCGCGAGAAGAGCTCTATCAGAATATAAATGAGAGGGTAGAGAGGATGTTTGCTCAAGGTTTAGTTGAAGAGATAGAAAGATTAAAGAATGCCGGTATTACTCCTGTGGCTCAGCAATGTCTGGGGTATAAAGAGATAAGTGCTTATTTAGAAGGAAAAATTACCTTAAAAGAGGCAAAAGAGCTTTTACAGCGTCATACACGTCAGTTTGCTAAACGTCAACTCACCTGGTTTCGCAGGGATAAGCGGATTAAATGGATTAAACTGGACAGAAATATTGAATTAAATGTCCTGGCGGAAAAGTTAGCCAGAGAGATAAAGAATTTTATATCTGGATAATGGAACGCGCAGTTTTAGTGATAACCCATATAAAACAAGAAAGGATGAGCTGGGAACTTGAAGAAGATGCTCAGGAGTTGGAAGAGCTGGCTCTTTCTTCAGGGGCAGATGTGCTGGAGAGAATATCTGTTGAAATCAGAAAACCTCATCCTGCTTATTTTATTGGGCGAGGTAAAGTTGAGGAGATTGCTGCGCTTGCTCAGGAAAGAGGGGCTGAGGTTGTTATATTTAGTGATAATCTTTCCAGTACCCAGCAGAGAAACCTGGAGGAGGTTATTCAGATTAAAACCATTGACCGGACACAATTAATACTTGATATATTTGCGCGCCATGCTCGGAGTATGGAAGGAAAGATTCAGGTAGAATTGGCGCAGTTAGAGTATCTTTCTCCCCGGCTTACGGGTAAGGGAATTATGCTTTCTCGTTTAGGAGGAGGTATCGGAACCCGTGGTCCGGGAGAACAAAAGTTGGAGGTTGACCGAAGAAAAATTAAAAAGCGGATTACTAAATTAAAGAGAGAGCTGGAAGAAATAAAATTGAGAAGGGATAATTTAAGAAAAAGAAGAAAGGAACTCGATATTCCAGTTGTGTCTATAATTGGTTATACTAATGCAGGAAAAACCACCCTCCTTAATGCTTTAACTTCTTCTCAGGAGCGGGTGGAAAATAGTTTATTTACTACTCTTGATGCGGTATCCCGAAGGTACAATCTGCCAGATAAACAGAAGGTTCTCTTTGTGGATACCGTGGGTTTTCTCCATAAGCTTCCCCACGGTCTCATTGAGGCATTCAAATCAACTCTGGAAGAGGTGAAGGAAGCAGATATTCTTTTACATGTTTTAGATGTTTCTGATCCATTAATGTATAAAAAGAAAGAGGCAGTTTATGAAGTTTTAGCAGAACTGGGAGCTTTGAATAAGCCGATAATTACTGCTTGTAATAAGATAGATAAGCTGGGAAACAAAGAAGTTGTGGAAAGGCAGGTTATGCGCTACGAAAACGCTATAGCGATATCTGCTCTGCATGGTTTTGGTTTGGATTTGCTGGTGAACAAAATTTCTGAACTTCTTAAGTCTCGCATGACTTCGCTAAAGATATTTTTACCTTTAAAAGAGGCAAGGTTAATTTCGTTTATTCATAGAGAAGGCCGGGTAATTAAAGAAGAATATTCGCCTGCAGGTGTTTATCTGGAGGCCGAGGTTCCTTACTTGTTAAAAGAACGTATTCTTTCCTGCTGGAAAAGATTTACAGAATAGGATAAATTGTATATAATATTATACGATGAAAATAAAAACAATAGTCTTTGATTTAGGTAATGTCCTGGTTAAATTTGACCATTCTGTTTCTGCTAAGAAACTTTCCCAAAGAAGTACTTATAGTTGGGAAGAGATACGCAGTTTTATTTTTGATTCCAGTTTGGTTTCGCGTTATGAAACAGGGAGGATAAAAACAAGAGAATTTTTCTCGCTTCTCAAGAAACTTTTAAAGCTGAAATTTGATTATGCTGAATTGCGCAAAATCTGGAACGAAATTTTCTTTAGCAATCCACCTATAGAGAGGTTGGTGAGAAAGTTAAAGGGTAAATATCGGTTGGTTCTTCTTTCTAATATAAACTATTCCCATTTTGCTTATATAAAAAAGAGATTTCCAATCTTAAAAGAATTTGACCGTATAATCCTTTCTTATCGTGTGGGCTTTAGAAAACCGCATCCCTTGATATACAAAAAGGCGATTGAAGCAAGCGCTTGTCTTCCGGAAGAAATTCTCTATATTGACGACCGTGAAGATCTGGTTTCCGCTGCGCGGGCGATGGGGATAAATGCAATTTGTTTTAAAGAAGTTGAGGATTTGAAAAAAACAATGGGGAAGTTTGGAATAAATAGTCTTTAAGTGATTATGGATATAGAATTTTATAAAAAAATCAAAAAGATTTTAGCCAAAGACCCCCGCTATAAAATTTCTGCGTATGAATTCTTATTTCAGGCACTTTTTTATACCCAGAGAAAATTGAATCGACGGGGACATGTGACAGGGAAGGAATTGCTGGAAGGAATAAAAGAATATGCAGTGGAACAGTTTGGTTTTCTGGCACAAACCGTCCTCGAAGAATGGGGGGTGAGAAGAACCGAAGATTTTGGGGAGATAGTTTTTAATTTAGTGGAAGTGGGGTTGCTTAAAAAGACTGAGGAAGATTCTATTGAAGATTTTAAGGGAGTATATAATTTTGAAGAAGCCTTTAAGGAAGAGCATAATAGGCGATTGCAGGAGGATATTAAACGTGTCATCAGTATATCAGAATATCCTTCAAAGAAGAACAATAAGAAGATTTAAACAAAGAAAAATCCCTCGAAACATTTTAAGGAAACTGGTAAATGCAGGAAGGGTTGCTCCTTCAGCTGCCAATCTTCAGCCTTTAGAATTTATTGTAGTAGACAAGAGGAATCTTTTAGATGTTATTTTCCCTCATCTTAATTGGGCAGGTTATATTTATCCCCAGGGAATACCTCCGATGAATAAAAGGCCCACCGCCTATATTCTTATTCTTATAAATAAACATAAGGAAAATCCTAAATATAGTGCTTATGATGTAGGTGCCTCCGCAGAGAATATTATTCTAAGTGCCTGGGAACTGGGTATAGGAACCTGCTGGATTAAATCTATGAACAGTGAGCAGATTTCTTCTCTCCTAAAAATACCCGCATATTTAAAATTAGACTCTGTGCTTGCTCTGGGGTATCGTGATGAAAATCCCCGCGTGGAAGTGTTGAAAGATTCAGTAAAATATTGGAAAGACAAGAGAGGTCGTCTTCATGTGCCCAAGAGGAAATTATCCGAGGTTATACATATAAATGGTTTTAAGCCTACAAAATGATACTCCACTTTCGTATGAGAATAAAAGGGAAGAGTGATGGGTTATTATAATTTTATAAGCTTTCTGGGCATATTTTTTATCCTTTTTGTTGCCTGGATATTTTCTACACACCACAAAAGGATAAATTGGCATGTTCTGTTCTGGGGTATTTTACTACAATTTATTTTTGCCTTTTTTATTTTTAGAATTCCTTTAGGAGTAAAACTTTTCAAATTTCTCAATGATGCGGTGGTTAATTTTTATTCTTTTGCGAAAGAAGGTATATATTACCTTTTTGGACCTTTAGCTGTTTCGCCAGGGACAGTTGGTCCGGCGGGAGAAAAATCCATAGGCTTTATTCTGGCTATTCAAGTTCTACCTACTATTGTTTTCTTTTCTGCTCTAATGTCTTTGCTTTATTATTGGAGAATAATGCCCATGGTTATTAGGTTTTTTGCCTTAATATTCACCAAACTAATGCGTATCAGTGGAGCAGAGGCATTGTGTTCTGCCAGTAATATCTTTGTGGGCATAGAATCGGCTTTTACCATAAGGCCCTATATTGAGAAGATGACCTTATCCGAACTATGTACAATTCTTACTGCCGGAATGGCAACCATTGCCTCAACAGTTTTAGCTTTATATGTTAGTTTTCTCCATGATATTTTTCCCACCATCGCTGGCCACTTGATTTCTGCATCTCTTCTCAGTGCACCCGCAACACTGGTTATTTCTAAATTAATTCTTCCGGAAACCGATAAACCTCTTACTTTAGGCAAGGTGGTGGAGCCTGATTATGATAAAGCAAGCAACTGGATTGAAGCAATTATTAAAGGAGCAAATGAGGGAGTGAAGTTATGTGTGGGTATAATTGCGCTTCTTCTGGCTTTTTTGGGTTTTCTTGCTTTATTTAACTGGGGATTGAATCTACTGGGTGTTTTTTTGAATAAATTTTTTGGTTTGCATCTCGATTTATCTTTGGAGAGTATTCTTGAGTTTATTTTTCAACCATTTGTTTTCTTCTTAGGGGTACCTAAAGAAGATATAAGAATTGTTGCCCGTATCTTGGGGGAGAGGGTAGTTTTGACCGAATTAGTTTCCTATCGCCATTTAGCTGAATTGATGACGCAAAATAAGATTGTTAATTTTCGTTCCGTAGTAATTGCTACCTATGCTTTATGTGGTTTTACACATATTGCGTCATTGGCTATTTTTACGGGAGGGCTTTCCGCTCTTGCTCCGCGAAGAGCTAAAGATATTGCTCGTTTAGGTTTTCGTGCCTTAGTTTCTGCTACCCTTGCCTGTTTATTGACCGCTGCGGTAGCAGGTGTATTTCTCTCCGGCAAAGAGGTTGTTTTGTTCATGCAAAAATAAATCTTGCCAAAAGCTTAATTTGGTGTTATAATTTTTAAAGAAGAGAGTCCGCAAGGGCTCTTTTATTTTCCCGTTCCCTTACAGAGGCAAGATGACTTTCTTAAAAGAGTATATAAAAGAAAGTAGTCTTATCTGGGTAGCCTCTTTTGACAAAGAGGGTAGAATTTTGTCCTTCCATTCTTATCTCCCCGAATTCAGTCATTACCAGGAAGAAGAAGTTAAAAATCGAAACTGGATAGAACTACTTGTACCTCTTTCCGCTCAGGAAAGGATACGCCAGGTTTTTCAGGAAATACAGGAGAAAAATATTCCCGATTTTTCTACCCAAGTTGACCTTGTTTGCGGGGAGGAAGGAACAATCCCATGTATGTTGAACATTTCCTTTCTTAAAGAAATTGGAATATTTCTGGCTATGGCAGAGAAAATGTCTCTTGGGAAATATACTTCTGGTTATCATAAGAGGTTGGAAACGATTTTGATAAATGTTTCTACCCTTTTGGTGAGTGCCAAAGCCAATGAAATTGATGGATTAATTAATGAAGTACTTAGAGAAGTGGGAGAATTTGTATCGGCGGACCGCGCATATGTTTTTTGTGCCAGTGATGACCGTACCAAGGTCTATTATGCATATGAGTGGTGCAGAGAAGGAATTATTCCTCAGAAAGAAAGAATTAAAGAATTACGGGTAGAAGATTTTCCCTGGTTGAGGGAAAGATTAGAGAAGCGTCAGGAAGTAGTCCATATCCCTTCGGTAAATAATCTTCCTCCGGAAGCCAATAAAGAAAAACAAGAATTTATTGAGGAGGGAACAAAATCGGTTTTGCTTGTTCCCATGGTATTAAACGGAATAGTAACAGGTTTTCTGGGATTTGATGCAGTTGTTCAGGAAAGAGAATGGGATGATGATTGTGTATTTTTATTAAAGATTATGGGTGAAATTGTTGCCAGTGCCTTAGTTCGTAAACAGATGGAGTTTACTTTAGAGGAAGGCAGACGTTTTATTTATAGTATATTTGAGAGTATTCAGGATGGAATAAGTGTTCTTGATAAAGATTTTAATATTATTAGCATTAATCCCACAATGGAAAAATGGTATGCTCCTAATATGCCCGTTGTGGGGAAGAAATGTTTTCAAGCTTACCAGTACAGAGATACACCCTGCACAATATGTCCTACTCAGAAAACCCTCAAAACACATAAGCCAGCATACGAAGTGGTCCCCAAACGTTCTCTGGGAGGAGAAATTGTCGGCTGGATTGATTTATATTCTTTTCCTCTTTTTGATTCTTTAACCGGAGAGATGAAAGGAGTTATAGAATATGTGCGGGATGCTACCGAGCGAAAAAAAAGCGAGGATTTATTAAATAAATTGGCTATTAATTTAAGGAAAACCAACAGGAAATTGAGACAGCTGGTGATCAAGGATAGTCATACCGGGCTATATAATCATCGTTATCTTAGCGAGGTTATAGAACAGGAATTCCAGAGGAGCAGAAGATATGGACTTTCACTTTCGGTAATTATGTTGGATATAGATTATTTTAAGTCCATAAACGATGTTTATGGACATAGTTTTGGAGATCTGGTTTTGAGGCAGTTGGCTGGTCTCTGTAAAAAAATGGTGCGGATATATGATACTGTTGCTCGTTTTGGAGGGGAGGAATTTCTTTTTATTCTTCCCGATACCGATCATACGGGAGCATTAAATCTTGCTCGCCGTCTTTTAGAAAAGATAAATAATTTTAAATTTGGAAATTCCAGACAGAAAGTTCATCTTAAGGTAAGTATGGGGGTCGCTTCTTATCCTTATGATAAGGTATCAAGCGGTAGGGAATTGGTAGAACTTTCAGATAAGTTATTAACCAAGATAAAGGACCATGGAGGAAACAATATTTTCTGGAGTGGACTTATTCAGAGAGAAAAAGGCAGGATTCAGAACCAAGGTGATGAGTTTAAGGATACCAAAATATTGAAAGACAAAATAGAAAAACTTACAAAACGTGCTAATCAGAGTATAAGGGAAGCAATTTATGCTTTTGCGCGTACAATAAAGTTGAAAGATGATTATACTGGTGAACATGTAGAGAGAACGGTTACCTACGCAGTAGAAACAGCGCGCGTTTTAGGACTCTCAGAAGAAGAGATAGAAGACATAAGTGATGCGGCTATGCTTCATGATTTAGGAAAAATTGGAATAAGTGAGAAAATTTTACTTAAAAGAAAGAAGCTTACTCAGCGAGAATTTGAGGAAATAAAGAAACATCCACAAATTGGAGCAGATATTTTGCGTTCCATCCATTTTCTGAGAAAGATAATTCCCTTTGTCCTTTATCACCATGAACGCTATGATGGAAAGGGTTATCCTTTCGGGTTAAAAGATGATGAAATTCCACTGGGTGCTAGAATAGTGGCTATTGCCGATGTATATCAGGCTTTAATTTCTGATCGACCTTACCGCAAGGCTTATACCAAGAAGACCGCTATGCGCATTATCAAAAATGGAGCAGGCACCCAGTTTGACCCTCGTATTGTAAAAGTCTTCCTGGAGGTTGTTTGGAAAGTAACCTAACCGCTCCTCCTTTCAAATAATTTCTCTTGACAAGGAATCAAGATTTAATATATAATCATTTTAGCACTCTAATGATGAGAGTGCTAAAATGGAGGTTAAAAATGCAGGTTCTGGATTTACAGTCAAGGAAAGATAAAATCCTGGGAACGATTGTAGAAACTTATATTGAGGAGGCAAAACCTGTAAGTTCACGGACTATTGCCAGGAAATTGCGTTTTAAATTTTCCCCTGCTACCATCCGCAATATCATGGCGGATCTGGAGGAAGAAGGCTATATTACTCATCCCTATACTTCAGCGGGGAGAGTTCCCACGGACAAAGGATATCGTTACTATGTAGATAACTTAATGCCTGTTGAGGAACTTACTCCTCAGGAAAAAAGGGAGATTATGCGGGAGTATGTTTCTACAGGGAAGGATATATCTGTGCTTATGGATAAGACCAGCCGTCTTCTGGCGCGTTTGACTGAAGAGGCAGGGATTGTTGTTTATCCTTATTTAAAAAAGAGCAGATTAAAACATGTAGAATTAATTGATATAGGAAATAATTCTGTCTTAATGGTTCTGGTAACCAACGCGGGTTTAATCAAGAATTTAATCTTACAATTTCCTCATGCTTATTCACGGAGTCAACTGGAGAAAATCAGTAATCTTTTCAATATGGAGTTGGGAGGGACTTATTTAAGTGAAATCTGGAAATACCTTATGCAGAGGAGATTGAGTGGAGAGCTTTCTCTCTATAATCTTTTCAAAGATGCTTTCTCCATCTTAGAAGAAGCGTTTAAGAAACTTGAGGAAGAAAAATTCTGTTTTGAAGGAGCAACTCAGATTATTAGTCAACCTGAATTTGAGGACAGAGTGGCTTTAACTAACCTGCTCCGTCTTATAGAAGAAAAAAGGTTGTTTCTGGATATCATAGCCCGTGATATGGAAGAGGATGGGATAAAGGTCCATATTGGAGAGGAAAATATTTTTGAAGAGGTTAAATCACTTAGTTTAATTACTGCTAACTATCGTATAGAAGGTAATACTGTGGGGGCTTTGGGAGTGGTTGGTCCTACACGCATGGCTTATGCCCATGTTTTTAGTATTGTAAAGTATATCGCTCAGGCTTTAGAGAATGTATTACAAGATATAGGGATATGAAAAAGAATAACGAAGAGAACAAAAAGACAAATCAGGTTCCATCTGATAAGAAGCAAGAAGAAAAAGGTTCTTCCTTAGAAAATAGGAAGGAGAAGAAACTCCAATTTTCTCCTTCGGAATGGGAAGATTTGCAGAAAAAAGCTAAACTTGCGGAGGAATATTATGACAGACTTCTCCGTTTAGGAGCCGAATTTGAGAATGCCCGCAGGAGAATGCAGAAGGAGAAGGAAGAGTTTATTTCTTTTGCTAATCATAAACTTTTGTCCGATTTGCTACCTATAGTCGATGACTTTGAACGTTTACTTGAGGGGTTGAAGAACAACGAGGTTGATGAAGGGATAGCTACGGGGGTGAAGATGATCTGGAAAAGATTATACGAAGTTCTGGAGAAGAACGGTCTTGAACGAATGAAAGTGATAGGAGAAAAGTTTGACCCTACTAAGCATGAGGCAATAATGGTTATAGAAACCGATGAATATCCTGAGGATAGCATTGTTGAGGAGATACGCAGTGGTTATCTTCTTCATCAACGAGTATTACGGCCTGCAGTGGTTAAAGTAGCCAAGAGAAAACAGGGTACCGAAGAAGATACCCGCAAACCACCTCCACAAAAAGAGAGTGATACTTCTGGCGAGTCTAACCCAGAAGGACCTCACCCGGAACAGGATAAGACAAAAAGTCTCGGCTAAAGGATAATTATAAAAATATATTTGGTAAAATGAGTTTAACACATAACTATAACTATTTTGAACGGAGGTGATAAATATGGCTAAAGCGATTGGAATTGATTTAGGAACATCTAATTCTGCAGCTGCGGTAGTAGAAGGAGGAAGACCTACAATTATTCCTTCTGCTGAAGGAGCGGGTGTGGCTTCAGGAAAGGCTTTTCCTTCTTACGTAGCTTTTACTAAAGATGGACAACGATTGGTAGGAGAACCAGCAAGAAGACAGGCAGCAATTAATCCGGAGGGAACCATTTTTGCTGCCAAGCGGAAGATGGGTACTGACTATAAATTTAAAGTTTATGGTAAAGAATATACCCCCCAGCAGATTTCTGCGTTCATTCTACAGAAGATAAAACAGGATGCAGAAGCATTTTTAGGGGATAAAGTTGAAGAAGCGGTGATCACCTGTCCTGCATATTTTGATGATAATCAGAGAACCGCTACTAAAGATGCAGGAGAAATAGCGGGGTTAAAAGTTTTGCGGATTATAAATGAACCCACTGCTGCTTGTCTTGCCTATGGCTTGGATAAGCTGGGAAAACGTCTAAGAATCATGGTTTTCGATTTAGGTGGTGGAACCTTGGATGTTACTATAATGGAAATGGGTGAAGAAGGTGGATTTATGGTTCTTTCTACCAGTGGAGATACACAGCTGGGCGGAACCGATATGGATAATGCGCTTATTGAATATGTTGTAGAACAATTTAAGCGTGAAACAGGTATAGACCTGCGTAATGATAAAATGGCTATGCAGAGAGTTCGTGAGGCAGCGGAGAAGGCAAAGATTGAACTTTCCAGTACACTTACTACCGATATCAATCTTCCTTTTATAACCGCTGATGCAGCAGGTCCTAAACACTTAACGATGAACATTACACGCGCTAAGTTAGAAGAGTTAGTTTCTCCGATAATTGACCGTTGCAGACATCCCATAGAGCAGGCGTTGGCAGATGCGCAACTTAAAGCTCAGGATATTGATAAGATAATTCTTGTAGGAGGACCTACGCGAATGCCTTGTGTACAGAAGTTTGTGGAAGAAGTGGTGGGTAAAAAGATTGAACGCGGAATTGACCCGATGGAATGTGTAGCCATGGGAGCAGCAATTCAGGCAGCGATTATAAAAGGAGAGATGAAAGAGGTTCTTCTGGTGGATGTTACTCCTTTATCTCTGGGTATTGAGACTTTAGGCGGGGTTTTTACTAAACTGATTGAAAGAAACACCGCTATTCCCACGCGTAAATCAGAAATATTCTCTACTGCTGCCGATAATCAAACTGCAGTTACTATACGCGTACTTCAGGGTGAACGTCCCATGGCAGATGACAATGTGGAATTAGGAAGATTTGATTTAATTGGCATTCCTCCTGCTCCGCGAGGAGTTCCTAAGATTGAGGTTACTTTTGATATTGATGCGAATGGTATAGTCCATGTTTCGGCTAAAGATCTGGGAACCGGTAAGGAGCAATCAATGAGGATAACCGCTCCTAAAAAATTATCCAAAGAAGAGATTGAACGGATGATTAAAGAAGCGGAGAAGTTTGCTGAGCAGGATAGAAAGAGAAAAGAAGAAGTAGAGTTAATTAATCAGGCAGATACTTTAATTTACACTGTAGAAAAATCATTGAAAGATTTTGGAGATAAGATCAGTCAGAGTGAACGGGCAGATATAGAGATAAAACTCAACGATTTAAAAACTGCAGTAAAGGACAGAAATATAGAGAGGATTAAAAAAGGTATGGAAGAATTGAGCAGAGCATCGCATAAACTTGCAGAAGAGGTATACAAACAGACTGCTTCCGGTAAGAAGGGCGAAACTGAAAGTGGAGGAGAAACGAAAACCGAAACGAAAGGAGATAAGAAAGAGGATATCATTGATGCTGAATATAAAGTAGACGACGAACCTAAGGATAACAAATAGAACAATCATTAAACGGTGGTTAAAGAGATAAAGGCTTAAGATTATTTAAGGAACGATATTCGACTAAACGATAAGTTCGAATTATGACTAAACGAGATTATTACGAGATATTGGGTGTGGACAGGAATGCCTCTAAGGAGGAGATAAGGGCAGCTTTTCGTAAATTGGCGATGCAATATCATCCTGACCGTGTCCCCCCGGATAAGAAGAAAGAAGCCGAAGAAAAATTTAAGGAGATTTCTGAGGCATATGCGGTTCTTTCCGATGACCAGAAGCGTGCCCAGTATGATCAGTTTGGACACGCGGGGATTGATGGGAGATATAGCTATGAAGATATTTTCCGGGGAGCAGACTTTGGAAGTATATTTGATGATTTAGGTTTTGGGACGAGTATTTTTGAAGAACTTTTTGGCGATCTGGGAATCTTCGGTACAGGTAGGAGAACAACGCGTAGAGCAGGAAGAGGAAGGGATTTACAGGTTAACTTAGAAATTTCCTTTGAAGAAGCGGCGAGGGGAACTACAAAAACTATAATAGTTCCCCGTTACGAAATTTGTTCTACCTGTCATGGGGAAGGAACTAAGCCGGGAACCAAGAAAATTGAATGTTCGCGCTGTCGGGGGAGTGGACAGACGCGTGTTTCACATGGCTTTTTTACTGTCTCTACCACCTGTTCTGCCTGTCAGGGGACAGGGTACAGAATTCAAACGCCCTGTCCTACCTGTCGTGGGCAAGGTAGAGAAAAGGTAGAGCGAAGGATTGAAGTAAAAATTCCTCCCGGTGTAGACAGCGGTTCACATCTGCGTCTTTCGGGGGAAGGAGAAGCAGGCACGTCGGGAGCAAGGGGAGATTTATATGTGGTTATATATGTAAGACCACATCCCTTATTTGAAAGGCATGAAGATGATATCTATTTAGAAGTTCCTGTAAGTTTTGTTACCGCCTGTTTAGGGGGAGAGGTGGATGTCCCCACTTTGAATGGTAATGTAAAAATGAAGATTCCTCCCGGAACACAATCAGGTAAAATTTTTCGTATCCGGGGGAAAGGTTTTCCAAGGTTGCATGGTTCAGGACAGGGAGATGAGTTGGTAAGAGTAGTGGTAGAAGTACCTACGGAATTAACCGCGGAACAGAAGAAACTATTACGTGATTTTGCCAGTACGCTCAATGAAAACTCTTTACCTTTAACCCGTGCTTTCCGCGAAAAATTACGCCATTCATCTTAATAAAAATAATATTGTCAAGGATTATCAAATACTGGTTACCGGTTGTTTCGTATGCAAGTTTTATTTTCTGGGTTTCTTCCTGTGATAAATTACCCGGGTTAATTACTCCCTGTATTTTTCTGGATAAATTTTTTCATTTATTGGAATATACGGGATTTGGATTTTTATTGGCACGTGCTTTTCAGAGATATAGTTTTAGAAAAATAATCTTCAGCGTAGTCTTAACAGGATTATTTTATGCAATTATTGATGAAGTGCATCAATATTATGTTCCCCACAGAGATGCTTCTTTTGCAGATATTATCTTTGATGTTCTAGGGGTTTATATAGGAGGAAGGATTTATGAAATTTGTAGAACTCGGGTGGCAAAACAAAAATAATTTTTGTATTGACAGGAATAGATTGACAGTAGTAAAATTTTATGCTACTATTTTACCCCTATCAAAGGAGTTGTGATGGCACTTAAAGAAAATAGATGTATAAAATGGTATTTAATGGATGCCAAAGATGAAGTTTTAGGAAGATTGGCGGTTAAGGTGGCGAGGATTCTTATGGGAAAACATAAGCCGGGATATGCACCTTATCTTCCTGAAGGAGATGGAGTAATTGTAATTAATGCCCGGCAGGTTAAATTTACGGGAGACAAGCTTTCTCAGAAAATTTACACACGTTATTCAGGTTATCCAGGGGGGTTAAAGAAAATACCTCTTTCTGAAATGCTAAATAAAAAACCCGAATATGTAATCAGACATGCGGTAGCGGGTATGCTTCCCAAGAATAAGTTGACCAAAGTGATGTTGAGGAGGTTAAAGGTTTACGCAGACGATAAGCATCCCCATCTGGCACAGAAACCTGTTTTGGTTAGTTAAGTAGAGGGAGTAAGAAAAAATGACAGAAGAGAAGAATAACAATTCGGTAGTTCAGGAAAAAACAAAGATTCTGACGACGGGACGCAGGAAAACCGCTGTGGCAAGAGTATGGCTTTTCCCAGGGACAGGTAAAATTCAGGTTAATAAAAAACCTTATAATCTTTATTTTCACCGCCCACTTTATGAGAAACTTATTCTTGAACCTTTCCGGGTAACTGATACCTTAGGAAAGTTTGATGTGGTTGCCAAATTAGAAGGCGGTGGTTTAACTGGACAGGCAGATGCTCTCCGCCTGGGTATTTCTCGTGCCCTTACCCTAATTAACCCTACCTTTAGACCTCTCTTGAAAAGACGGGGTCTTTTGACGCGCGACCCGAGAGAAAAGGAACGCAAGAAATACGGACAGAAGGGTGCGCGAAAAAGATTCCAGTGGACAAAGCGTTAATTCTTTAGCGCGGTTGATAATAGTCTCTTATAGTTAGAGAAAAAATAAAAAGGAATAAACCTTCTTTTTTGAAAGTTACTTCACCCTTTCCGTTTGTATTTTTCCCGTATTGACAAATTTATAAGTATATGTTATATCTTATAAGGGAGTTTAATTAAACCTTTTTTAACTTTATTAAAAGTTAAGAAAATAACATGATGTTAGAAATATTAAGATTTTCATCCAGAAAAATAAAATTTCTGATTATTGTAGGAATTATATTAGTAGGGATTAAT
>JBFWKV010000012.1:0-16064 GCA_050252475.1 Candidatus Omnitrophota bacterium
AGAATTAGATGTTAAAAAAGAATGTTTTAAATCTTCTTTGAAAGAAAAATTAAATTCTTTTCTAAAAAATCGAAGGAAAGATATAGTAGACCGTCTTCACGAACTTTTTGATAATTTTGGAAACGAAATTGTTTATTTGGGATCCCGAAAAATTAAACTTCCGCGTTTTAGCAATATAGAGGTTAAAAATGCACACGGTCCTTTACCTATGTTAACAGGTAAAACTTCAGATAGTTCATGGATATTTGTATTAAGCAAAGAACATATAAATAGAGATTTGATGGAGGAGATCAATTGTCAATGTAATAAATTGAAAATAAAGAAAAGACGTAAATTTGTCATAGCCATGGATGGTATTGATGAAGATGCTAAACTTATAGCAAAAGAAACAAAATTTATCACCCTGGAAAATCAAGATTTAGATAAAATATTAAAACTTTATGGGAAATATAGGATTTACTGCTAAACAAGATTACGAAGATAAACTGCTTGCGCCATATGCAATGCAGAGTAGAATGAGTCGATTACGGAAATATCCGGAAGAAGAACATCCCTATAGAGGAATTTATCAACGCGATAGAGACCGAATAATACATTCTACAGCTTTTCGGCGTCTTGAATATAAAACTCAGGTTTTTGTAAACCATGAAGGAGACCATTATCGTACAAGGTTAACTCATACCTTAGAAGTTGCCCAGATAGGCCGTTCAATTGCCCGCGTTTTGCGCCTAAACGAAGACCTCGTAGAAGCAATAGCCCTTGCACACGATTTAGGACATACTCCTTTTGGGCATGCGGGAGAAGAAATTCTGCACAATATAATGAAAGGACATGGGGGGTTTGACCACAATCTCCAGGGATTAAGGGTGGTGGATCACTTGGAAGAACGTTACCCTAAATTTAAAGGACTTAATCTTACTTGGGAAGTAAGGGAGGGAATATTAAAACATACCACTCGTTTTGACTATGCCGGGAAAATAAATAACAAAGATGACAAATTGAACATTCCCACCAGTTATGCGGGAATTGACCTTACAGACCTTGATCCTCAAATACCCCCTTCATTAGAGACTCGGGTGGTTGATATAGCTGATGAAATAGCATATGATAATCATGATTTAGATGATGGTTTAAATTCTAAGCTTCTCGATATAAAAGACCTCCAGAAAATAGAACTATGGAATAAAGCCAATTTTCTAATAAAAAAGAAATATCCGGATTTAGAGGGAAAAATTGAAAGAATACAAACCATAAGAAATATTATAGACCTACAGGTAAGTGATATAATTGAAAATTCGTCTAAGATGATTAGAGAACTTAATATAAAAACAATTGAAGATGTGAGGAGAACCTCTTTGCGGATTATATGTTTTAGCAAAGAAATGGAATTATTACGCCAGCCCATGCGAGATTATCTAATGAATAATCTTTACCATAATTACCGGGTAATCCGTATGGCAGATAAAGCCAGGAGGTTTATTGCGGAACTTTTTAATGTATATATAAATAGGTTAGAACAACTTCCACCTTCCTGTAGAAAACGTCTCAATTCAGAAGATCCCTACCGCGTCGTGTGTGACTATATCGCTGGCATGACTGACCGTTATGCAATAGAGGAGTATAAGAAGCTATTTGACCCCTTAGAGAAAGTATAATAAAAGAAACCATCTAAACCTTCCTAAATTCATACTTGAAAAACAAAAAAAACTCTGATAGAATAAAAACATAATTTATTTTAAAAAATCTAAGAAATTATAGATATGACCCAAGATAAAAATTTGATTTTTCGTTTATTAAATGACCCTTATTTCTTAAAAGAAAAGGAATTTTTTGATAAATTAACCGGAGAAAAAAGTATCTGGTGGCTTGCCGATGGGAAATTAGGTAAAGAAAAGGTATTATTTGTAAAAACACCTAATTATATATGCCGGCACTTAAGAAAAAAATTATGTTCATCTTGGTTAAAAAAACTGACCAGAATAACCAAACAAGAATCATTTAACTGTCCCCACAATTTTAAGATAGTTTCCTTGCCTCTTTTCTTAAACAATCAACATGATTCGTTTTGTAAGTTATATATATGCCATCTGCACAAAGATATTCCTGCTTTAGCCATTGAATGTCTTAACACATCACTTAAACTTATCCTGGATAAAATTAAGAAAGAAGAAGAATTAAAGGAAATTTATCAAACGGTAAAACCTCGGGCAATAGCGCTTTCCACTGTCCACACGGTGCATCGTTTAATTACTTCTACTTTAAACTTAGAAGAATTACTGCCAAGAATTGCCCGACTCTGTCTACAAGTTCTGCGTTCACGTAAATGTTTGATAAGCCTGGTGGATAATAACAAAAAAATAATTTCTCCCGAGGCATTCATTGACCTGGATGCGGAAAATAATAAAAATCTAAAAATCCCCCATTTAAACTTAAAATATGAAAAAGAGGTAATAGCCACTGCAAAAACATATTTTAAAGACAATCGTATCTGCATCCCTTTAATAGACAATGATGTTATAGGCACAATAAGAGTAGAAAACAAACAGAATAAGGAACCTTTTACTGACGCAGATAAAGAAATACTCACCGTATTAGGAGAACAGGCTGTCGTCGCCATAAAGAATGCTCAATTATATGAAGAAAGAGGTAGAATTTTATGGGGAAGCATTCGCTCATTGGCAGCCCTGTTAGACATAAGATTACCTGCTACATACACTCATCCCGTTGGTTTTGTAGAAATAGTTTTAGAAATAGGGAAGGAATTAAAACTGTCAAGTGAAGAAATGGAAATTTTAAAATATGCTGCTTTACTTCTTGATGCAGGTAAAATTAGTATTCCTGATGAAATCTTAATGAAACCTGCTAAACTTACAGGCAAAGAATACCGTCTAATAAAAGAACATCCTATTAAAAGTGCTGAAATTGTAGGAACCATAGAGGCAATGAAACCTGCCATACCTCTAATAATGCACCACCACGAACGCTACGATGGAAAGGGTTATCCGATGGGACTCAAAAAGAATGAGATACCACTTGGGGCAAGAATTATTGCTCTTGTTGATGCTTTTGAAGCAATGATATGCAAAAGACCATACAGGGGAAGGAGTATGAAAATAGAAGAAGCGGTTAGAGAAATAAAAAAATCATCTGGAACTCAATTTGACCCTTTAGTAGTAAAAGCATTTCTTAAGCTCATAAAAGAAGATAGAATAAAAAATGTTATTTGCAAAATGCAGGAAAAAAGCAAATTTTAAAATGAAGAATATTCTAAAAGCTCTTCGTTCACCTGTAAAGAAAAAAATTATTACTTTCTTTCATGAAAATCCTTATTCGGTAGATAGCGTTAGGGGAATATCTACATGGTTAAACATCGACCCCAAGGTGGTAAAGAAAGTGCTGGAGGAATTAGTTAAAGATGGAATATTAATAGCACATCGAGGAAGAACAACTACTGGCTATGCCTATACTCAGGATAAAGAAATACTTGAGTATATCGAAACCTGTTTAACTTCCAAACATGAAAAAAGAGATTCAGATTGATTTATTTGAAGAAACAAATCAAAAATCTAATAGAAAAAATTATTCGCCATCGCTTAAGAAGCTCTTCCCTTATGGTTTTGTAAGTTTCAGATTGAGCTACGAAGGCTTAATTTTTTCTGTAATTATTTCCTTGCTTGCCTGTGTAGTTATTTTTAGTTTAGGGGTAGAAAGGGGTAAACACATTGCTACTCTGAAAAAAACTGAGCTATCAATCTCAAATAATAAAGAACCCGTATCACCTTATCAAAAAAAGTATACTATACAGGTAGCCACCTACCGTGATAGGAAACTTGCCTTAGCCCTCATAAGAGAATTAATGGAGAATAAATATAAACCGTTTGTTATCTACTCAAGAAATTTATACCATGTTTGTGTTGGTAAATATCAAAACAAAGAGTATGCGAGGGAAGAATTAAATAGTTTATTAAAAAAATACAAAAATAGTTATATACGTACCTTACCCGGAGGAAATTAATAGACTTGCTAAAATCAAAACTCTATAATAATCTTATATTAAATACTACAAAAGGAGGTAATGATGAGCCAACACCCAAGTCTTAAAATTTCGCAGGTAGATATTCAACGCCGTAATGTATTGAAGAGAAGTGAACGTGTAAAATTGCTAAAGGAGCAAGGAAAATTAGATAAAATAAGTTCTCTTTTCAAACTACCCAAGACAAAAATAATTAGAGTAAAAATAAAGAAGGAAAAAGTAGAAGAAAAAGCCACAACCACTCCAGAGGCAACACCCCCGACATCGTAAAAATAATTCAAAGCTTTAAATATAAGTAATGGAAAGAATAAAGGTCAATCTGGGAGAAAGAAGTTATGCGGTTATTATAGCCAACGATAGTTATGCTAATTTAGGAAGAGAGATTAAGAATTTGTCTATAGGTAAGGATGCGTTTATTATTACAGACCGAATAGTGGAAAAACTACTGGGAAAAAAAATAAGTCTTTCTCTAAAAAATGAGAATTTAAATCCCCATATAGAAATAGTTCCCCCCTCAGAAAAATCTAAATCTATTAATATATGGAGTAAATTGGTCAGAAGATTAGCTGATTTTGATAAAAAGAAGGAATTATTCCTAGTAGCTTTAGGTGGGGGGGTGGTGGGAGATTTAACCGGTTTTCTTGCTTCGGTTTACAAAAGAGGCATTCCTTATGTACAAATTCCTACAACTCTTCTTGCCCAGGTTGATTCGGCAATTGGGGGAAAAAATGCCATAGATTTACCCTGTGGGAAAAATATCTTAGGGACATTCTATCAACCTCGTTTGGTATATTCAGAAATATCGGTTCTTAAGAACCTCCCTCTCCGGGAAATTAGAAATGGATTAGCGGAAGTTATAAAATATGGAGCAATCAAAAACAAATTTTTATTTGAATATTTAGAAAATACGGAACCAAATTATAATCATTTAGACTGGAAATTTATTATCTCAGAGTGCAGTAAAATAAAAGCAAAAATTGTTGAGCATGATGAGTACGACAAAAAAGGATTAAGAATGCTTCTTAACTTCGGCCATACTGTTGGTCATGGTATTGAAACAGCTTCAGAATATTCAAGGAAATATAGTCATGGCGAAGCCATATCTTTAGGAATGCTTTGCTCGGCAGAAATAGGAATAAGATTAGGAATTACACCCTTAAATGTCTTAGAAAGATTAGAGAAACTGATAGCAAAAATTGGTTTGCCTCAAAAAATTAATTATTTGAATCCTGAAAGTATTATAAGTGCTATAACTTATGATAAAAAATTTCGCGGAAAAAAAACCAGAATGGTTATTTTAAAGGAAATAGGAAGAGCAATAGTAGTGGAGGATATACCGTGGAGTTTAATTAAGAAAGCAATAGAAAAAAGAATAGAGTAATCCCATGAAAGAACCTCTTTTTCTAGAAAACCGTAGAAGATATAAGCGTATAAATTTTGACACGTCGGTAACCTATCAAACCACGGGTAATAGAAGGATAAACTATACTTTAGCCAAAGACATAAGTGAAGGAGGAATGGGTATACTCCTTGAGGAGTTTGTACCTAAAGACACAGAAATAATCCTTGAATTCAGTCTTAAAAAGAACAGCAATCCTATTAGAAGTAAAGCAAGGGTAGTCTGGATTCAGAAATTTCCCTATATTGAACGCTATCGTGCAGGTTTAGAATTTAAAGAAATAGAAGACCTGCAGAGAGCAAATATTAAAAGATTTATAAATAATGAACCTCTTTTGTTTTATTATTGAAATTATCAATTGTTTTCAGTATAATCTTAAAGATATGAAAGTAATTAAAAAGTTTTGCTTCCTTTTCTTAGGAATGGTTTTAACGGTAAATGTTGCTCAGGGGAATGACAATGATATAATCGGGGTGAGAATTCTTTCTGTTAACCGAGAGCATAAATTTGTAGTTATTGATGCAGGGAACAAGGACGGTTTAAGTGAGGGTATGGAAGTAGATTTGTTTAAAGACGGAAAGAACATTGCTACACTGCAGATAATCCGTACTAAAGAAAAAGTTTCTGCCTGTGATATTAAAAGGGTAGCACCAAATTATACCTTAAAAGAGAAAGAAGTTTACAGTATGACTATTTCTAAGACTCTATTTCCCCCGCATCCCAAAAGGCCAATTCCGGAGAAAAAAATTAAAAAGAAAAAAGAAGCTTCGCCTCTTATCCCCGTCCTGCCGATGATGGTTCATATAGAAGCGAGAAGAGAAATAGTAAATTATTATATAAACGAGACCCTAAAAGACATGAATTTTATTATTACTTCTTCCAACATAAAAGAGGGAATTTTTACCGCTCACAAGTTTCTTCCTCTTAAATTCTGGGATGAAATCTGGGCAGACCTGATTGGTACCAGTGACCATCGTGCAGTTTATGAGATAAATACTATTGATGACCAAACAGGTACCACCTTAAAATTAGATATCCATATAACCTACACCAATAGAAAAGGAGTGGTGGAAGAAAAGAGTGTTCGTCAGAACTCCCGAGTAGTTAAAGACGCATTAGAATTAGTTAAATGTATTAAAGAAAAATCTGAGATTCTAACCCGAGAGAGGTAAAAATGGCTGAAGAGAAGAAAACAACCGAAGCTACAAAACCAGAAGGAAAGCCGAGAAATTGTGCTTTTTGCAACAAAGTTCTAAAACGCAAATATTGGTATTATCGTAACGGAAAATACTATTGTAAGAAAAAGTGCTGGAAAGAAGAACAAAAAAAGGCCCAAAAAACATCATAACCATTTTATTTATATGGGCCTATAGCTTAATGGATAGAGTACAGGGCTCCGGACCCTGATGTGAGGGTTCGATTCCCTCTAGGCCCAAAACTCCCCGAAGACGGATTAAGCTCATGAATGAACAGAATCCTAAAGAGAGAAGAAAATACCCCCGCGTAGAGAAAAAACTCCCCATAAAAGCATTTGGTGAAACTTTTGATTTTTATACAGAAACAATGAATATCGGAGCGGGTGGGGTACTGTTTTATTTAGATAACCCCATACCTATAGCAACAAAGTTGAAAATAACTCTCGTCCTTCCCTCAAGGAAAGAAAAAATGGATATTAGAATAGACTGTGAAGGAGTGGTAGTAAGAATTCAAGAGAATCTAAATGTCACCGGACCAGGAAGATATTATATGGCTATAATGTTTACAGACATATCCGCTGAAGATAGAAATAAAATTATTCATTTCGTTAACGAACAACTAGGAATAACCGAAGGAGAGAATAATGATTAGCATAGAAGAATTTAAGAAAATGGAACTTAAAGTTGCCAGAATAATTGAAGTAAAAGACCATCCACAAGCAGACAAATTATATGTATTAAAAATAGACACAGGAAACGGAATTAAACAGTTAGTAGCAGGAATAAAAAAATTCTACACTCCTGAACAACTCCTCAATAGAAATATTGTCATCATTGATAATCTAAAACCTGCATTAATCCGCGGCATAGAAAGTCAAGGTATGCTCCTTGCTGCTTCTGACGCAGATAATATCTCATTGATAGTGCCTGATAGAGATATAAAGGTTGGAAGTATTATCCGTTGAAATGTCTCGTTCTCAAAGAAATCTTATACTCGGCGTTATTGGGACCTCTAAACCTAACAAAAGGCTTGTCTTAATCGCTGAAGAAGTAGGAAGAGAAATCGCTTCTCATAAGTGTTTGCTTGTATGTGGTGGATTGGGAGGAGTAATGGAATATTCGGCAAAGGGAGCCAAGGAAAAAGGAGGAATTACAATAGGGATACTTCCTACCGATAATCCATCCACTGCTAATAAATATATTGATATTCCTATAGTAACCGGTTTAGGAGAAGCAAGAAATGTTATTCTCGTAAAAACTGCACACGCCTTAATTGCAATTGGCAAAGGGTTAGGTACACTTTCCGAAATTGCCTTTGCTATAAAACGAGGAAAAGCAGTCATTGGTTTATCCACCTGGGAGCTATCTTCACAAGATAAAGAAATTGCCGCTATAATCCCTGCCAAAACGCCCAAAGAAGCAGTAGAGAAGGCGATAGAATTAAGTAATAAAATAGCCTGAAGATTTTATTACACCCTCTTAAACTCCGATGGGGTTATATTGAAAGAGGGGTGTGGAAAGGCTCAGGAGTTCCGCTAAAGTGTTACCTCTGTGACCACCCAGCACAGTTTCTTGACAATACCAGTTTCTCTTGACGATACTATGTATAAATGTTATACTTGATAATAGAGGAAGGTAGGATGAGTGAGTTATTTAATTTCAGAGTCTCAAAGCGTGTATTTCTTGGCTTAGTTTGTAGCATTCTTTTCTTTAATTCAGTAGAAGCAAGAAGGGTCCAAAATCCGACTTTATTGGCTAAATACGCAAAAGTTGTTGGTGAAGAGAAAACAGATGAACTTTATGAATTAAGCCGTCCTCTTGAAGGGAGAAGAATTCTGGAAGTAAATACTACACAATTTGGAGGCGGAGTTGCTGAAATGCTGAAGGCTTTAGTTCCTTTATTTAATGAATTAGGTATAATCTCCGAGAGATTAATCTTTAATGTTGGAGATGACGAAAGAATTTCTGGGCTAATAAAGAAAGTATTTAATGCATTTCAGGGCAAAGATATTGAGATTAAAGAGGAGGAATGGAAAGCCTTAGAAGAATTTAGGGATAGATTTGTTGGCTCTTATATCGATAAATTAAAAGGTTCAGATATCTTGGTTCTTCATGATGGAGCAATTGTATTAGCTCCGGCAATTAGAGCGAGACTCGGTGATGAATGTCCTAAAATTATCTGGCGTATGCATTATGATTCCAGTAAACCATCTCAGACAGTAAAAGAGTTTATAAATAGATATGGCCTGGCTGATATAGCTGATAAAATTGTCTACTCCATGCCTGATTATATAATTCCTGAGATTGAAACTCCGCATGTATTAATTCATCCTGCCATAGACCCTCTGTCAGATAAAAATAAAGATTTGTCCGAGGAGGAGATAAGAACTATAATTAAAGAGTATGGTGTCGATCCTGAAAGACCAATTCTATTACAAGTATCCCGTTTTGATTATTTTAAAGACCCTTTGGGAGTTATAGAAGTTTATAAATTAGCAAAAGAAAGAATCAAGGGGCTGCAACTTGTCCTGATTGGGGGAAGTGCCAGCGATGATCCAGAAGGAAAAGTTATTTTAGACCAGGTAAGAATTGCATCTGAAGGGGATAAGGATATACATGTTATTACAAACACGAGCGATATTATGGTAAATGCCTTCCAAAGAGGCTTAGGCAATACTGTTGTGATACAGAAGTCTCTTAAGGAAAGTTTTGGACTAACAGTAACAGAAGCAATGTGGAAAGGCACCCCTGTTGTCGCAAGTAATGTTGGGGGTATCAGTTATCAGATTACAGATAATGTTACTGGATTTTTACATGACCCTCATGATATCCAAGGCTTTGCAGACAGGGTCGTGTCCTTATTTGAAAATCCTCGCATAAGAAAAGAGATTGGTGAAGGTGGTAGCAATTTTGTCAGGGAACATTTTTTATTGCCCAATCTTGTAAAATCCCGTCTTAATCTTTTCCTGGAAGTTTTAGGCTTAAACAACTCCCCCTAATTTTAAAAAGTTTTATTTCTAAATGATAATAACGTAAAAGAGGATAAAATTTTCTTGAAAAGCAATAAAATAAATTTAGAAGTATCAAAGAAAGCAAAAGAAGTTTGAGAGATTTGTTTTGAGGTGGCAGGAGATTGAGCCGAACCCTATTCTTGCTAAAAAATCTTGCCTTTTCCTATTGTGTTATGCTAATATTAAAAATTAATAAAATTTCTCTAAAAGGCTTTTCTTGACTTGCCTTAAAACAAAATACGCAAATATTTATAGCGAAACCGATTTATCTATTTTGCAATTTTACGGTTTTTAGGGTTTTGCGGTACAAAAATAGAGGAGGTTTGATATGACGAAAGACTGTATTTTCTGTAAAATTATCAATAGAGAAATCTCCGCAAGTATTGTTTATAGCGACAAAGAGATAATTGCATTTAATGATATAAACCCTCAAGCACCGGTGCATATAATTATCATTCCACGCAAGCATATCGAAAAAATATCAGATATTACAGAAGGGGATTCAGAATTAATGGGAAAGTTGGTGCTCGTGGCACAGAGGCTTGCTAAAGAAAAAAACATTTCCGATAGTGGGTATCGCTTAGTTTTTAACTGTAATCGAGACGCCGGACAGACAATTTTCCATATTCATTTACATCTATTGGGAGGAAGAAAATTTAGCTGGCCACCAGGTTAAAAAACAGATTATCCCACATGAAAAAGTACGGATTAACACAGGTTTTATTAATTTTCTTTATTACTTTCCTTTATGGTTGTGCTACTATATACAATCCTGCCACCGAACGCAAAGAATTAATCTTAATTGATACTAATACAGAAATATTATTAGGTAGACAAATAGATTTTCGGATTTCTCAAAATTACGAAATTGTTAGGGGAACTGAGGAAAACGAAAGAGTTAATATAATCGGGAGGAAAGTTGCTGAGGTTTCTGACCGGCAGGATATAAAATATGTTTTTAAAATCATCAAAGATAAAGAAGTTAATGCCTTTTGTACCCCTGGTGGATATGTTTATATTCATACTGGACTCTTAGAAAAGGTAAATGACGATGAACTTGCCTGTGTTATTGGACACGAAATAGGACATATTGCCGCTCGTCATATTGTTAAAAAAATTCAAGCACAACTCGGATATGAGCTTTTACTCAGCTTTGCCTTAGGAAAAGGAGGAGTCCAGGAAATAGAAAAGGCATTAAATATTGTCTTTAATATTATTAGTTTAGGTTATAGCCGGGAGGATGAGTTTCTCGCAGACAAACTGGGTATAAAATATGTTTATAAAGCGGGCTATAATCCTGAGGCAATGATAAGTTTATTCAAGAAATTACAGGAACTTAAGAAAGATAAAACCATTGCCACCCCGCTTTTCTTAAGGTCACATCCTTACTTAGAACAGAGAATAGAAAGAGCAGAGGAGGAAATTGCTAAGTTAAGAACAGAAGAAACAACACATTCATCTCTAAATTTAATTCCCGAAACAAACTCAAGTCAACAAAAGTCACTGAATGTGGTTGCGGATAAACCATCGGTTTCTTCTTCTCAGGGAAAATATAAGAAATGTCCTTTTTGTGGCAAGATTTATCCCCGTAGTTATCAATACTGCCCCCAGGACGGAAAACTATTAATACCTACTTCATAAATGAAGGACTAATTGTTATCCCCTGTTTATCCACAGAAGAAACTTAATTTCACCTAAGTTATTGTTAATAAATAATTTAATTTGATTATTTTGTCCTATCTAAAGTTAACATAAGATATATTATAGGAAGTTGTAAGGGGAGCAAAGTCCTCTGTTTTCTTATTTAATTAGGAGAAAGAATTACTGTTGTTCTGGTGGTACGGAAGAAGGCTTAATCACAATTTCTCCGGAAGCACGGCCGGGTTTGGATTGTTTAACATTCTCTAGGCTTAAACGTGAGCATCCAGTAAGGAAAAAAACAGGCAAAAGTATATACAAAATTAACCGGAAAAACAACTTATCTTTTAAAAAGAGTTGCATCCTTGGTAAAAGGTACAAGTAATTCATACTCTACCAGTCCTTTTCTGTACAATTCTAAAAGCGACATATCCATGGTACGCATCCCGTATTGAGCACCGGTTTGCAGTAAAGTATAAATCTGTTGAGTCTGCCCCTGGCGAATCAAGGCAGAAATCGCGGGTGTCATTACCAGAACCTCGGTAGCCACCACTAACCCTTGCCCATCTTTGCGGGGAAAAAGTAACTGTCCGATAACTCCCCGTAAACACTCGGCTAACTGAATCCTGACCTGTGCCTGTTGATTTCCGGGAAACATATCAATTATGCGGTTTATCGCCTGGATTGTCTCTGCGGTATGCAAAGTGGTAAAAACCAGATGTCCGGTCTCGGCTGCAGAAAGGGCTGTAGCTACGGACTCTAAATCGCGCATCTCTCCTATTAAAATCACATCAGGATCCTGTCTTAATACATGTTTTAAGGCATTATTAAAAGAAATGGTATCTATACCGACTTCCCGTTGCTTTATTACGCTCTTTTTGGGAGTAAAAAGGAACTCTATAGGGTCTTCTAACGTAACTATTACTTCCCCACTTGTCTGATTAATAAGCTCAAGCATGGCTGCTAAGGTAGTAGATTTTCCACTCCCCGCTGGCCCGCTTACAATAATAAAACCGCTCTTCTTCAAAGCCAATTCTTTAACTATAACAGGAAGCCCTAATTCTTCAATGGTAGGAATTCTTTGGGGAATTACTCTAAAAGCCGCCTCAATATTTCCCTGCTGTCTATGAATATTTACCCGGAATCTACTCCCCTCTGGTAAAGCATAAGAACAGTCCAATTCTAATTCCTTCTCAAATTTTATCCTCTGACGTGTATCAAGCAAGCCATAAATAATGTGTTTTAAATCTTCTCGGGTATAGGGATTATTTCCTAAAGTCTTTAATTCTCCATAGATACGCAATACGGGTGGAAGTCCAACGGTAAGATGTATATCACTTGCCTGCAAAGCAACTGCTTTTGCTAATATCTTATCTATGTCCATGCGTTCAATATAATTACTTATAGTCTCCTGGTCAATTTTGTTTATCTCAGTAAAACTGACTCCTATGCCGTATTTAGACAAGTGTATCTTCTCCTCTATCCGCACCACTCTACCTTTACAAATAATTGTTTTAGAAGCAGGGGGAAAATCTAACTGAAGATTTAAACGCGTTTCAATAGGGATAATTTTTTCAGTTTCCATATATATCCCTACTGCGCTAATATTTTCCACCGGAGCAGTATTTATTTCTTTTTCTCCCTCAATTATATATCTACACATAAAACGCGTACGCAGACGTTTAGCCTCACGTTTTTCTATCCACTTACTTTTACTTTCCATCTGTCTTTCCACAATAACCATCCTTCTCCAGAGAAGAAATAAAATTAAATAAATGCATCTGCGTGGGAGTATCTAAAGTAGTAAAGCATACACCTGTATAAAAAATTCTTTTATCCAGATTATCCTTAGTAACTTCTTTCTGCCAGACAATATTACCCAGAATGAATAACTTTTCCTTTCTATTGGGGATATCCACCCAGATTCTTAAAGGAGTTCCTTCCTTAAGTTTCTCATACATAATTAAACCAATTCCTCCCTTGGAAATATCGCGGGTGTTGACAGATTTTGCGTAGGAGGGGTTTTCTATAATTTCGTACCTTAGAGATAAATTGACGGGAAACCGTTTAAATCTCCGACGTTCTTTACTATTCCATATTCCCACCACTCTTCCTTCTGGACGATTCTCCCTCCTTCTACAATATTCTTCGTAATATATATAACCTAAAACAATAATGCCCAACCCCAGAAGCACCAACATATAATATATTAAATTATTTTGCAAATGTATATACACCATCCTTGTTTTTAATTCTACCACAAATAAAAAACAAGAAAATAAAAAAATAAAGAAGGTCAGCGGAAAAAATAAAACAATTCTCTAAATGCTTTTTTTCTTATTTAGACTACTTTAGAGAGATAAAATTGAGAGACCGATAAAGTCTACTTTCGGATTCTTCGGCAACTCAGCCACCTTAGCGCTTTACTTCTTTTTATTTCCTCACCTCCTTTCCTGCGCCTTAGGTCTGGAGCTTTGCCCGCCACACTGCGTTGGCGGGTCCGCCTTATTTTTGGCGGACGCCCTCATCTTTCGATGAGTTTGCCTTTATCGGTCTCCACCCTTACAATAAGCAATTTTTTTGCCTGAATTATAGAGTAAAGAGGACGAAATAGTAAAATTATAAATTTTCTTTAAATACCAACGGGATAATAACTTATGTATCATATAACAAAAAAAATAAATTTTCTCTACTCTACCTCGAGAGAAAAAATAGGTCGATAGAATGTAATTGTTGGTTACCCTCGCAAGCAAAAATCCTTAAGTTATTATATTTAATAATGTTATGTAAGTAAAATTTGGTTACCCCCGTAACTTTCTTTACCTTTTCTCTCTAATAATTATCTTTACTCTTTTTACTATCCCTCTTAAAAATATTTTTGGCTGGGTAAAAATTTTATAGAGAGAAAGAATTAGTGCTAAAAGAGGAAAGCCATAGATTCTTAAATAGGAGATAAATTTACCATAGAAATACCAAATACCCTTCTCTAATTTTATTTCTCTCTTATTTCTCCTAACTGCAACCACTTTACCTAAAATCCTCTCCTCTTCTAAGGGTGGGTCATTAGCTAAAATAAAGCTATCTCCACAGGTAACTAATTTATTATTCTTTTTTTTAATTAAGCGATGGGCAATAATGATTTTTTCTTTACCATTGCTTAAGAATGCAACAATATCTCCCCTTTTTATCTCCTCCGTTTTTATCGGCACAATCTTCACAAAATCCCCTTCTTTGATTAATGGTTCCATACTTTTGCCTTGCGTTTGTGCCCAGATGGCCTTGCCTTCTTTTAAGAAATTGATATGAATTTCCTCCAAGAATTTATCTATTTCTTTATTTGCCATAAGAATAAATTTTCATCACGGAAAGATAAATAGTCTTTATCAAAAATTCCCTTATTTATATACATATCTTTTACCTTTAAAAGTATTTTGTTATTCTTAGATAAATCTATTAAAGAATCTTTTGCAAAATATCTATGGTTTTATTTTTTTCTTTAAAAATATCAAACTTGAATGTAATATTGAATTTAATTTTTTCTAACAAATTCAGAATATTACAGAAAGTTTTCCTCCTGTCGTAGAAGCGATTAAAGCAGTTTTTGAATAAGAATGCAGGAGGACTTTCTGTGTTTACATCAGTTAAAAGCCAAGCTTCTTCAAGATGAGCTTTTTCAGAATAAGTTATTCTAATTTGCCTATGAGATATTTTTTCAAAATATTTAATTATCTCATCATCAAAAATTTTAAGAGGACATGGGAAAGAATATACCATATGATCAGACAGTGAAATTATTATCATTTCATTACCTAATGCGTTATATCCTTTTAAAATACTATACAAAAAAGCAGTCGTTTTACCATGGTTTTGGGGGCCTACAAATATTTTTGCTTTACAATTTTTTTCTACACCCGAAGCATGAAAGAATAAATAATTATCTGCCATTATTTTTACAAAATAAGCATAGAGATTAAAGAATTTATTATTTAAAACGTCTTGTTCTGTAATAGTAATTATTTTTGTACCCTTAGATGGGAAAACTATCATTTTCTCAAATTGTATTTTTGTTGTATTATACAGGAAAGGATGAGAAAAAACTATTCTGAAAACTTTATCGGCAATTTTGATATAAATTTCTTTTCTCATTAGAAAGAAAAGATATATATAAAGGTCTTAAATGAGTTAACCTTTTTATTAATTCATCATGAAAATAAAAAACATTATGCAATTTTTGATAAAATTCTATCTTACCTTTCTTCTTATTTCTTTTATTTATCTTTCTATTTTTATACCATTTTATTATCTGGTCTGGGGTAACTCTGCATAGTAAATTAATTATTGAGAGACTCCTATTTTTTATATAGTTACAATATTCAGAATCAATCTTATCTTGTATACGGGCAATATGACAACTGCCTCCACAGAATCCCATTGCCCAACAATCCCTGCACTTACTTAAAGAAGAAACAATTTTATCCTGTAGTACTAAAATATTCTTAAATGTGGCAGGAAAGGACTCTTTCACATTACCGATTTTAAAAAAATTGGATAAAATTGCACTATCACAAAGATAAATTTCTCCATCTGCATCTACGGTAAATGATGTAAATCCAGCAGGACAAAGAGAATTTCCTATTCTTGGAAAGAAAAAAGGTGTTACATAATTAGATATGTATGGAATTTCTGGTAATAAATGTTTTTCAAAAATATAATTCCTACTCGCCTCCAAAATATTCCGAATCACCTTTAACTGATATTCGTGACGCCTTTTTATCTGTGACGGATAA
>JBFWKV010000013.1:0-15953 GCA_050252475.1 Candidatus Omnitrophota bacterium
TGGATAGTGGCTGAGGCGGGTAAGTACGGTAAACGAATTTCACCTCCTGCAGTGAGTTTATTGATTAGCAAATTAGGCAATAACACCTTTCTTATCTCTCAGGCATTAGAGAAAACCTCTCTTTATATTAATAATAAAAAGATAATTGAATGGAATGATCTGGAACCGACAATAGGAAAAGAAATAACCCTTGATGTTTATAAGATGCTCAATGCTTTTCTAAAAGGGAATCTCGTTGAGGGAATAACTATATTGCGGGATATACATCATTTTAATGTGAGACCGGATAAAATCTTAGGAATTATAGTAGCCGAATGGAGAAAATTTTATCTGGCCAAGAAACTTCTTCAAGAGGGTGTTAAGTATGAGCAGATTAAGAAAGAATTAAATCTTTTTTACGCTGATATTTTCTTCTCTAATTTAAATAGGATTACTCTGGAAAAAATAGAAAAGTCCCTGGTTGAACTACTTTCGGTAGATTATGCCATAAAGATGGGTAGAACAAAACCCTTTTTTGCGCTGGAATTATGGTTTTTGAAATTTTTTAGTTAATTTTGCTCGCTAACGCTTGATTAAGTTTTTTGTAGAGGCGAGATATTTTACGACGGGCGGTATTTTTATGGATTACACCTTTTGTTTTTGCTTTGCTGATTTTTGAGACGAGTAATTGAAGATACTTTTTTGCTTCATCCAGCTTTTTTTCAGCAAGCAGAGCGTTGAATCTTTTTATGTAGTTTTTAAGTGCTGATTTTATTTTTTTGTTACGTAAAGTTCTTTTTCGGTCTTTCTTAATTTGCTTAAAAGCAGAATGATGTACTGGCATGCTTACCTCCTCTATCTGGTTTTTAGTAATATAGCATAACTTATTTTTATTGTCAAATATAATTGTAGTGGAAAGTAGCGGAATTCATAAAAAATTGGCAAGGTCTGCATTAATAATCGGCATAGGGACCTCTATTAGCCGATTTCTTGGTTTGATAAGGGATATAGTTATCGCACGGTTTTTTGGGACCTCTCTTTATGCAGATAGTTTTTTTGTTGCTTTTAAAATCCCTAATCTTCTGCGCGACTTTATAGGAGAAGGTGCAACTAATTCTGCATTTGTTCCCGTTCTCGGTGAATATTTAGCGAAGAAAGATTTTGAAGATTACCAGCGATTAGTTAATACTCTTTTTAGAATTGTTATATTTGTTCTTGTTTTTATAAGTATACTGGGAGTTTTCTTCTCTCCATTTATAGTCAATATTATTGCTCCTGGTTTTAAATCAATCCCCAATAAATATCAAATTACCGTAAATCTTACAAGGGTAATTTTCCCTTATATATTTTTTATCACCCTTACCTCATTTTTTATGGCACTTCTACATACTCATCAGCTCTTCTTCCCGTCGGCTATTTCTCCCTGCATGTTAAATCTTGCATTGATTGTTGGTGCCCTCTGGTGGAGAAAGTATTGGGGAATTTATGGACTTGCTTGGGCGGTAATTGTTGGCGGGATACTTCAGGTTATGATTAAAATCCCTTTCCTGAATAAAATTGGAATTGGGTTTAGATTAAAGGGAGGATTTAAACATCCTGCTATAAGCAAAATAGGAAAACTCCTTCTCCCACGAGTTTTAGGTTCATGCATATATCAGGTGAATGTATTTGTGGATACGATGCTGGCTTCTCTCTCCAGAATAGTAGGAGAGGGAGGGGTTTCTGCTTTATATTATTCTAATAGAATTGTTCAATTGCCCTTAGCCATTTTTGGCATATCACTTGCTCAAGCAGCCCTGCCCACCATGGTGAGAGAATTCCAGGAGAATAATTTTGATAAATTGTCTAAGACAATATCTTTTTCTCTGAGGAATATTTTCTTTATTACCATACCTTCCGCATCTGGTTTAATTTTTCTTTCTATCCCCATTACCCGTGTTCTTCTTCAGCGAGGTGAATTTGGGGTATATTCCTCTCAGATTACTTCTTCTGCCTTGTTATTTTATTCATTAGGACTTTTTGCCTATGCGGGTATAAAAATTGTTGTTTCGGCGTTTTATTCTCTTCAAGATACCTTTACGCCGGTAAAAATTTCCAGTATCTCCTTGATTATAAATGTATTTCTTAATCTTATTTTAATGTTTCCTCTCAAGGTTTCTGGACTGGCTTTAGCCACAGCAATTTCTGCTACTTTCAATCTATTTTTGCTTTTTAAATATCTTAGAAAGAAGGGGTTGTATTTAGATATAAAAGATTTATTATCTTCTTCTCTACGAATTTTACTGGCTTCGCTGTGTATGGGGATAACAGCGAGAGTTTCCTTTTGGATTTTAGGTTATTTCTTACAAAAAGAGTTTTTGCAATTAATGGGAGCAATTGGTGTGGGTATAATTTTTTACATCATTTTCTGTTTTATGTTTGGAGTTAGAGAATTGGATAGGGTGAAGAAATGGATATTAGAGAGAAGATAAAAGATATTCCCGATGTTCCGGGGGTGTATCTTTTTAAAGACGAGACTGGTAAAGTAATTTATATCGGTAAAGCTTCTTCTTTACGCAAGAGAATAATGAACCATTTCACTGAGAGAGGTTCTTTTAAAGACGATATTCTTCAGAAGAGAGTAAAGGATGTTGAATATTTTTCTACATTGGATGAAGCCTCAGCCTTACTCTGGGAGGCAGTGTTAATTAAAGAGAAACAGCCTGTTTATAATGTTAATTATAAAGATGACAAAAGTTATCCTTTTCTGAAGATCAGTATAAAGGAAAAATTCCCCCGTATTTTTACGGGTAGAGGTATGGAGGATAAGGATTTATTATACTTTGGTCCTTATAGTAATGTTAGACTACTCAAAGAAGCCATAAAGACGATTCGCAAAATATTTCCCTTTCGCTCCTGTCGGATTCTCCCTAAAAAACCTTGTCTCTACCATTCATTAAAACTCTGCCCTGCTCCATGTGCAGGGAAAATTAGTGAGGGAGAATATAAAGAAATAATACATCAAATATGCCTTCTATTAGAAGGGAAGAGAGATGAATTGGAGAAAGAATTGATAAAAAAGATGCGTGAAAAAGCCGAAGAGCGTAATTTCGAAGAAGCAGCTCGTATAAGAGACCAGATTGAAGGACTTTCTCAATTGAGGACACTCCGGATGGGTAAAGAGACTATTCTGGAGGAATTGAAAAATGTGTTAAACCTGGCGAGGTTTCCTTGTCGAATTGAAGCTTTTGACCTTTCTCATCTTTCTGGTTCAGATGCGGTAGGGGCAATGGTGAGTTTTTATAGAGGAATTCCTGACAAAAATAATTATCGTAGATTTAGAATTAAAGTTGCCAATTCTCGCGATGATTTATCTATGTTGCGAGAGGTTATCTCTCGCCGTTTCGCAAGAATTGTTAAAGAAAATAAAGAAATGCCTGATTTAGTTCTAATTGATGGAGGAAAGACACATCTTGAGACTGCCTATAAAGAAATCAAAAAACTGGGCATTGAAATTGATTTAATTTCTTTAGCGAAGGGAGAAGAAAAAATTTATACCTTAAAGAGAAAAGAGCCTTTAATTCTCTCTCCTCATTCAAGAGTTCTTCAATTTCTTCAGGTTATTAGAGATGAGGCTCACCGTTTTGCCATAAGTTATCATAAAAAACTGCATGGTAAAACAGTCCTTTACTCGGCTTTGGATAATATAAAAGGGATAGGCCTAAAGAGAAAAAAGGCTTTATTAGAAAATTTTGGTTCTTTAGAAAACATTAGAAAAGCAAGTTTAGAAGAATTATTGAAAATAAAAGGAATAAACAAAAATGTTGCCTTGCAATTACTTGAGAGTATAAAGAGGTATGAGAAAGAAGAAAGCAAATAAACTTACTGATTTTCAGAGAAAGGTCTACGAGGTGGTTAAAAAAATTCCTAAAGGCGAAGTGCGGAGTTATAAATGGGTAGCCGAACAGATTGGTAATCCTCGAGCTTCTCGTGCGGTGGGACAAGCATTGAGAAAGAATCCGTTTCCTCCCCTTGTCCCCTGCCACCGTGTTATCTGTTCCGACGGGTCTTTAGGAGGTTATTCAAAAGGATTGGATAAGAAAATCAATCTTTTGCGCAAGGAAGGGGTGGTTATAAAAATTGAGTGATTTCGGTTGTTTTTCTCTTTGTCTTGTAATAAAATTGTGGGAAAGGAGAAAAAGATGCGTGAAGAATTGAAAAGTCAGTGGAAGGATTTAAAAAAGAAGTTAGAAGAATTAAGGGGGTATCTTTGAGATAGATAAGCGACAGGAGGAAATATGTCTATTGGAAAAAAAGATGCAGAGCCCTGATTTCTGGGATAATACCAAATCCGCCAATGAAATTATTCAGAGATTAAAAAGAGAAAAGAGCATAGTTGAACCATGGCAAAAGGCAGAAGCCGAATTAAAAAATTTATATGAACTTATTCAGATAGTAGAAGATGATGATATAGCATCCCAGAAGGAAATAAAGGAGGATTTAAATAAATTAAAACATACTCTGGATTCTCTTGAATTTTCCTGTATATTCTCAGATGAGTCGGATAGTAATAATGCTATTCTGAGTATAAATGCAGGAGCAGGAGGGACCGAATCCTGTGACTGGGCAGAGATGCTTCTCAGGATGTTTATTCGTTGGGCAGAGGAGAAAGGTTTTACAGTTCAGGTGCTGGATATACTTCCCGGTGAGGAAGCGGGTATTAAAAATGCTACTATTTTGGTAAAAGGTGATTATGCTTATGGTTATCTTAAATCTGAACATGGAGTACACAGACTTGTACGTATTTCTCCCTTTGATGCTAATAAGAGAAGACATACTTCTTTTGCTTCGGTAGAAGTAATTCCTGAGATAGGAGAAGAAATAAAAGTAGATATAGAAGAAAAGGATATTCGTATAGAGACGTTTAGAGCAGGAGGTCCGGGAGGACAGCATGTTAATGTTACTGATTCTGCCGTAAGGATTGTGCATATTCCTACCGGAATTGTCGTTTCTTGCCAGAATGAACGTTCACAGTATCAGAATAAGATGATGGCAATGAAAATATTGCGCTCCCGCCTTTATGAATTGGAGAAGAAGAAAAGGGAAGAACATCTGGCAAAGTTAACGGGTGAAAAAAAAGAGATTGCCTGGGGGAATCAGATCCGTTCTTATGTACTTCATCCCTATCTTTTAGTAAAAGACCACCGTACCGGTTTTGAAACAAGCAATGCGCAGGGAGTTCTTGACGGAGACCTTACGGGATTTATGGAAGCATATTTGAAATGGAGAAAGAAAAAAGTTTAAAATTGGTAGAAGGTTGATAATGATAGGTTTTGTCTTACGCAAAATTTTTGGTGATGCTAATGAGAGGGAATTGAAAAAACTCAAGCCCATTGTGGAGAGAATTAATCAACTTGAACCAAAGATGAGGGCTTTGAGTAACGAAGAAATGTTTGCTAAAACAAATGAATTTAAAGAGTATATAAAAAAAAGGAAGCAAGAAATCGGTATAGATGAGCTTGTACCAGAGGAGAAGAGAAGGAAAGAAGAGGAGATTCTTAACGAGATTCTTCCTGAGGCATTTGCTTTAGTACGGGAGGCAGGAAGACGTACGCTTGGACTTCGCCATTTCGATGTACAGTTAATGGGAGGTATAGTTCTTCATAGAGGTAAAATCGCTGAGATGGCTACCGGAGAAGGAAAAACTCTCGTGGCAACTTTGCCGGTATACTTAAACTCTCTTCTGGGAAGAGGTGTCCATGTGGTAACCGTTAACGATTATCTGGCTAGACGAGACGCTGAATGGATGGGGCCGATCTACAAACTTTTGGGGCTAAAGGTAGGAGTTATTCAGCACGATTCTTCTACCGAGGAAAGAAAAAAGGCTTATCAGTGTGATGTAACTTACGGAACAAATAATGAATTTGGCTTTGATTATTTAAGGGACAATATGGTTGTGCATAAAGATGAACGGGTACAGAGAGAACTTTTCTATGCGATTGTTGATGAAGTTGATTCTATTTTGATTGATGAAGCAAGAACCCCTTTGATCATTTCGGGACCGGTGGCTTTTACTACTACCATCTATGAAGAGAGGAGGCCAATTATAGAAGAACTGGTACGTAAACAACGCCTTCTAGTTCAGAAAATTCTTGACGAAGCAGAGATGCTCTGGAATCAGCCAGGTAAAGAGTATTCTGCAGGAGTAAAATTCCTTATTGCTGCGCGAGGAGAGCCGAAGAACAAAAGATTACTGCGTTTCCTGGAAGATACCAGAATTCGTAGAATTATGCAAAAAGTAGAATTGGATTATATTCGGGATAAACGCCTTCATGAACTGGATGAGGAACTTTTTTATGTGATAGATGAGAAAGCAAACTCTGTAGATTTTTCGGAGAAAGGAAGAGAATTTCTCGGTTCTCGCGACCCTGAGTTATTTGTATTAAAGGATATTACGGAAGAGATAAAACAAATTGAGGATAATGAAAATATCAGTTGGGAGGAGAAAATTAAATTAAAAGACGAAATTTTCCGCAAAGAGGCTCGTAAACAGGAAAAGATTCATGCAGATAGACAACTTATTCGTGCTTATGAACTTTTTGAGAATGAAGTGGATTATGTAATTAAAGATGGCAAGGTAATTATTGTAGATGAGTTTACAGGAAGGCTTATGCCTGGCAGGCGCTGGTCCGATGGTTTACATGAAGCGGTAGAAGCAAAAGAACGCATTGTTCCCGAGAGAGAAAGTCAAACTCTGGCTACCATCACTTTACAAAATTATTTTCGGATGTATAAAAAACTTGCTGGAATGACCGGAACCGCTGCCACTGAAGCCCAGGAATTTCATGATATTTATAAACTGGATGTAGTAGTAATTCCCACCAATCGCCCCTTAATCAGGACAAATTATCCTGATGTTATTTATAAAACGGAGAGAGAAAAATTTAAGGCAGTAGTGGAGGAAATTGTAGAGTTGTATAAAAAAGGTAGACCTGTTCTTGTGGGTACTCTTTCCATTGAGAAATCTGAACGCTTGAGCAGGATGTTAAAAGAACGCAATATTCCACATAATGTATTAAATGCTAAATATCACGAATTAGAAGCTCACATTGTTGCTCAAGCGGGAAGACTTAATGCGGTGACTATTGCTACCAATATGGCAGGTAGAGGAACGGATATTCTCTTGGGAGGGAATCCTCAATATTTAGCCCAGGATTATATTAAAGCAAGTGGAAGGGATCCTCGCGAGGTCCCTGAAGAAGAATTTCTCAGGATATACGAGGAGATGAAAAAGAAGGTAGAAGAGGAGCATAAAAAAGTAGTGGAATTAGGTGGACTACATGTGATTGGTACCGAGAGACACGAAGCAAGAAGAATTGACAATCAGCTAAGGGGAAGGGCGGGTAGACAGGGTGATCCTGGTTCATCGCGTTTTTATCTTTCTTTAGAGGACGATCTGCTGAGATTATTCGGTTCGGATAGGTTAGCACTGTTGATGGAACGTTTTGGCATGGAAGAAGGACAGGTAATCGAACATCCTCTGATTTCTAAAGCAATAGAAACTGCTCAGAAAAGAGTAGAGGAATTCAATTTCTCAATCAGAAAACAGCTTTTGGAGTATGATAATGTAATGAACCGTCAGCGTGAGATTATCTATGAAGAAAGAAAATTTATACTTGAATCAGATAACCTCAAGGCGCATATTTATGAAATGGTAAAGGAATTGTTGGAAGAAAACGTCTCTCGTTATATTATTTCGGGAGCCACTAAAGAGGAAAATAATTATTCAGGATTATCACTATGGATTTATGAAAAGTTTTTATTAAAAATTAGTGTGGAAGAATTAAATAAATTGAGTATGGATGAAATTAATGACTATATTTATAGAAGGATTATAGAGAGTTATGAAGAAAGAGAGAAATTGTTCGGAGAAACTCAGCTGCGCGAGTTTGAACGGTATGTTCTTTTACGGACCATTGATGAATGCTGGAGGGAGCATCTTTATAATATGGATGCTTTAAGAGAGGGGATAGGATTGCGGGCTTATGGCCAACGCGATCCTCTGGTAGAATATCAGCATGAAGGGTTTGCTATGTTTGAGGAGATGATTTCTCGTATAAAAGAAGAGTCTATAAGTTCTCTTTTCAGACTATATGGCATAGCAGAAAGAAAGATTCGCGGGGTATTTGAGACCTTACCGCAGGAATTAGTGCATCAGGAAGTAGGGCAGTTTCAGAACTTACCTTTACGGATGCCACAAGAAAAACTCCCCACCTCTAAAGAATTAGAGGAAACTCCCATGGCAAAGGCAGCTCAGCGGGGAGAATCTACTGTTCCTTATCGTCGGTCAGGTCCTAAAGTGGGCCGTAATGACCCCTGTCCTTGCGGGAGTGGAAAGAAGTATAAAAAGTGCTGTGGGAAATAATTTTGAGAACCCGGTTTCCTTTTAAAGGAAACAAAAACTATGTTTCTTTCTTTTTTCCTCTGTTTTATTAGTGCTGGATTATTGATTTTATCTTTCCCTCCCGCCGATTTCTATTTTCTTATCTGGGTTGGTTTTGTTCCTCTGTTTTTTGCGCTTGAAGATAAAAATATAAAGCAGGCATTTTTTCTTTCCTATTTATGGGGTTTAATTTTCTGGGGAGTATTGATTTACTGGTTGATGAAAGTTACTTTAGTGGGATATGTTTTTCTTGCTCTGTACCTTGCTCTTTATTCAGGGATATTTGGTATTATATTTTTACTTGTTCCTTCCTCTCGACGGATGCTTGTTCTCCCCAGCGCGTGGGTTGTTATTGAGTTTATTCGAACATATTTTCTTAGCGGTTTTGGCTGGGCTCTCCTTGGTTATTCTCAATATAAAAACCTTTTCTTTATTCAGATTGCGGATATAACGGGTGTTTATGGAGTATCTTTTCTAATTATTCTGTTCAATTTAACAATTTATTCTTTGTTAAGTATTAGGCATTCAATGGTAGACAGACGGAGGAGAATAGTAGTTAGTTTATTTATTTTTTTATTTGTTTTTCTCTATGGCTATTATAGAGTAACCCAAAGAAATCCTGGATTATTTTCCCGACCTTTTCGCATTTCTCTTATTCAGGCAAATATTTCTCCTTACGAAAAATGGGATGAAGAATTAAAAAATGAAATTATAGAGCGTTATATCTATCTTACCCAGAGAGCGGTAAAGAAAAATTCTCCTCTTATTATCTGGCCAGAAACTGCTTTTCCGGGTTTCTGGAATGAGGAGAGAGAATTAAGAGAAAAGACTTTAAATTTAGCCAAAGAGATTAAGACAGGAATTTTAGTGGGGGCTCCTATATGGGAAGAAGGAGTAAGTTATAATTCAGCAATTCTTATTTCTTCCGAAGGAGAAGAGATGGGAGAATATCGTAAAATTCGTCTGGTTCCTTTTGGCGAATATATCCCTTTTCCGAGAATTCTTGGGTTTTTGCGGAACAGGTTTAATATTGGAGATTATTCCAGAGGTAAAGAATACAAAGTTTTTGCTTTTCCCTCATTACCTGATATTTGCCATTTCAGTGTTCTGATATGTTTTGAAGATATTTTCCCCGATTTAACGCGCAGGTTTGTAAAAAAAGGAGCAGAGTTTTTGATTAATATTACTGAGGATGGCTGGTATGGAAAAACTTCCGCTTCTTTTCAGCATCTCCAGGCACTCGTTTTTCGTGCAGTGGAGAACAGACGCTATATGGTAAGAGCAGCCAATACTGGATATAGCTGTGTGATTAACCCTCAGGGAAGGATTATCTCAGAACTGAAGGATGATAGGGGAGAGAAACTCTTTATCAGCGGTGTTCATACAAGTGAGATTTTCCCCAATTCGGAAATTACATTTTATAATCGTTTTGGAGATTGGTTTATTGTTTTCTCTACTATAGTTTTTCTAATTTTTCTCCTTTAAATCCTGCATATCTTTTGTTATAATTTCCTCCATATGGAAGAAATTAATGAAATAATTAAAGTAAGGTTGAAGAAGCTAGAAGAAATTCGTAGCTTGGGGATTTATCCCTATGGAGAGAAATTTATCTCTCAACCCATAGGTGAGATAATAGAAAATTTCTGTGAAGATAAAAAAGTTAGAATTGCCGGAAGAATTATGGCAATCCGAACTCACGGGAAAGCGAATTTTTTAGACCTTCGCGATTTTACCGGTAAAATTCAGCTCTATTTTAAGGAAGACCTTTTAGGTAAAGATAAGATGATGATTTTTGAAAAATTAGATATAGGAGATATTATTGGTGTGGAAGGGAAACTTTTTAAAACACGCACTCAGGAGAAAACTGTTCAGGTAGAGGATTTTAAACTTTTAGCCAAGTCTTTAAGACCCCTCCCTGAGAAATGGCATGGATTGAAAGATATAGAAACAAGGTATCGTCAACGTTATTTAGACCTGCTGGCTAACCCTCAGGTAAAAGACATATTTATTTTACGCACAAAGGTTATCAAAAAGATTAGAGAGTTTTTAGATGGACGGGGTTTCTTAGAGGTAGAAACGCCGATGCTTCAACCGATTCCAGGAGGAGCAATAGGTACTCCTTTAAAAACATCTTTGGATGTTTATGGTAAAGAACTTTTCTTGAGAGTTGCTCCTGAGCTATATTTAAAAAGGTTATTGGTGGGAGGTTTTGATAAAGTTTATGAATTAAACCGTAATTTCCGCAATGAAGGGGTATCCACGAAGCACAATCCGGAATTTACCATGCTTGAAGTTTATCAAGCGTATGGGGATTGCTTAGAGATGATGCGTTTGAGTGAGGATTTAATTGTTTATCTGGCAGAGGAGATTTTAGGAAGGAAAAAGATAGTTTATCAGGGAAAAGAGATAGACTTAAGTCCCCCCTGGAAAAAGGTTTCTTTTGCAGAATTGATGAAAGATAGATTTGGGATAACTCCCGAACAACCCGTGGAGGAGTGGGCAAAAAAATTGGGTCTGCATATAGATAAAGGTAAATTAAGCAGAAGCCAAATAGTTAATTTTATAAGTGAACAATTAGAGCCGGAAGAAGAAAATCAACCTGTTTTTATTGTTGACCTTTATTCAGTTTTCTGTCCCTGGGCAAAAACAAGAACCGACAATCCTTACTTGAGTGATAGATTTGAGCTGTTTATGGGAGGGATAGAAATTGCTAATGCTTATTCTGAGTTAAATGACCCTATTGAACAGAGGAAAAGGTTTGAAGAATTAGTTAAGGAGAATCGGGCAGAAAGAATAGATGAAGACTTTCTTCTTGCTCTGGAATATGGAATGCCACCTGCAGGTGGGTTGGGCATAGGTATAGATCGTTTGATTATGCTTTTTTCCGACCGCGCATCAATAAGAGAGGTCATTTTGTTCCCTCAGTTAAAACCCGAACAGGATTAATATGCATTTTGAGTTCTGGATTGCCTGGCGTTATTTTTTAAGTAAACGACGTACGCGTTTTATTTCTTTGGTAAACATTATTTCTGTATTGGGAGTTACTGTGGGTGTGGCTGCCCTTATAGTGGTTTTGGCGGTGATGAGTGGTTTTGATTCCGACCTTAAAGAGAAAATAGTCGGAGTTAATCCTCATATTATTATAGAAAAAGATTATGGAATTTCTCATTATCGTGCTCTGATGGAAGAGATTAGAACAATACCTGAGGTAAAAGGAGTTTCTCCTTTTATAAATGGACAGGCAATGCTTATTCATCGTCAAAATGTTCTCAGTTTGATAGTAAGGGGTATTGAACCTTCTCTGGAGTTAGAGGTTACACATCTTGACAGATATCTTAAGGAAGGAAATTTCAGGATAGGGATGGGAGAGATTATCATTGGCAATGTATTGGCAGAAAAACTGGGTTTAAAGGTGGGAGATATTCTACAAATCGTTTCTCCTTTTGATGGGAATAATTATTCTTTCAGAATACTGGGTATATTCCACTCAGGGATGTATGATTATGATGCTAATCTAAGTTTGATAAATTTAAAAGAGGCGCAGAGAATCTTTGGTTTGGAAGGTTTTGTTTCCGGCCTGGGGTTAAGTATAGAGAAAGTAGATTCTGCACCTCAGGTAAGAAGAATTATTAACGAGAAAATCGGCTTTGATTATCATATTCTTACCTGGATGGATTTGAATAAAAATTTATTTTCTGCACTCAAGTTAGAAAAGACAGTAATGTTTATCATTCTCACCTTGATTGTGATTGTGGCAGCATTTAATATTGCTTCTACTTTAATAATGCTGGTAATGGAGAAGACCAGAGATATAGGAATTCTTAAAGCAATAGGTATTCCCAATTCTTCCATAAAGTTAATTTTCAGTTATGAAGGGATGATTATTGGAATGCTCGGGACAATTTTGGGAGTGGCAGGAGGGTTGGGGTTGTGTTATCTTTTGAAGAATTATCAATTTATTAAACTTCCGGCGGATATTTATTATATAGACTGCTTACCGGTTAAAGTAGAAAAAATAGATTTGTTTCTGGTTACTTTCTTTGCCTTACTTATTAGTTACATTGCTACCATTCATCCTGCAAAACAGGCTTCTCGACTTGAGCCGGTAGAGGCATTGAGATATGAATAAGATATAACTTAAATTGAAGAAAAACTTTGATGAAATGGATAGTAGAGGTAAATAACTTACATAAAACTTATACACACAGCGGAAGACCTTTAGAGGTTCTAAAAGGGATAAACCTCAAAATAGAAAAAGGAGAATTTTTAGCCATTGTAGGACCTTCCGGAGCAGGCAAGTCCACCCTTCTGCATCTTTTAGGCGGTTTGGATATGCCTACAAAAGGAGAAGTTTACTTTGAGGGTGTAAATTTGTATAATATAAAGGAGGAGGAAAGGGCGAAGATACGAAATAAGAAGATAGGTTTTGTTTTTCAATTATATCATCTTCTACCAGAGTTCAGTGTTCTGGAAAATGTATATATTGCTGGGCTGGCATACGGTGGTTTCAAAAAGAGAAAGATGTGTAAGGAAAGAGCCGAGGAAATACTTAGTATGCTTGGATTAAAGGATAGACTTCAACATAAACCAGTTGAACTTTCCGGCGGAGAACAGCAACGTGTAGCAATTGCTCGGGCTTTAATGAATGAACCTATTTTACTTCTCTGTGATGAACCTACGGGTAATCTTGATTCTCGAATGGGAGAGTTGGTGATTGGATATTTGCGTAAACTGAATGAGGAAAAAAAACAGACTATCGTTCTGGTAACTCATGCTAGAGAAATAGGGGAAACTGCCGGAAGAATTGTGTACATAAAAGATGGAGAAATAAAAGGGGAAGATTTGAAAACAAAAACTATTTCTTAGCAAAGGAGAAAGTATGGGGATAAAAATTTATCTTAATGGTAAAATGGTGGCAAAAGAAGAAGCAAAAATTTCTATCTTTGACCACGGTCTTTTATACGGAGATGGTGTGTTTGAGGGAATCCGTTCTTACAATTGTCTGGTGTTCAAATTAAAAGAGCACATTGACCGACTTTATGAATCCGCACATACGATAATGCTTAACATACCTTTGAGTAAGGAGGAGATGGCTAAAGCAATTGTAGAAACGCTTAAAATAAATCGCCTCAGAGATGCTTATATAAGAGTGGTGGTGACGAGGGGAGAAGGGGACCTTGGGTTGGACCCGCGCAAATGTAAAAAGCCAAATGTTTTTATTATTGCCGATAAGATTGTTCTCTACCCCGATAAATACTATAGAGAGGGTTTAGAGATAATTACTGTACCAACGCAAAGAAATATCCCTGAAGCGCTCAATCCTCAGATTAAATCTTTGAATTATCTCAACAACATTCTTGCCAAAATAGAGGCTATTAATTGCGGTGTAGAGGAGGCAATTATGCTCAATACTCTGGGTTATGTGGCAGAATGTACGGGTGATAACATTTTTATGATAAAAGATAACCATTTAATTACCCCTCCTCCTTATGTGGGGATACTGAAGGGAATCACACGGGAAACAGTAATGGAACTGGCAGAGAAAGATGGCATAAAAGTGAGAGAAGATATAATTACCCGTCATGACCTCTATAATGCAGAGGAATGTTTTCTTAGTGGGACAGCAGCAGAAATTATTCCCGTAGTGAAGATCGATTCTCGTATTATTGGAAATGGTAAACCCGGAAAAACTACTTTAAAACTTATGCGTGCATTTAAGAAATTGACAAGAACGGAAGGAGTAAAATATAAGATATAAAATTTTTCTCTTTTTATAAGAGTTTGCCTTTTATGGCGCGTTTAATTATTTAAAGAAGAGGTGATTGAAATGTTATGTGATATTTGTGGTAAAAAGCAGGCTACTGTTCATGTCACTGAGATTATTAACAACCAGATAACCGAGATGCATATCTGTGAAGATTGCGCGAGAGAAAAATCTATTCAGATGGAACAACAATTTGGAGTTTCAGACCTTCTTGCAGGCATAGCAGATTTGGGAACCACATTGGGAGAAAAAACAAAAGCCGAATTAAAACTCAAGTGCGAGAATTGTGGAATGACTTACGAAGATTTTAAGAAGATAGGGCGGTTGGGTTGTAGTGAATGTTATGCTTCTTTTCGCAAGAATCTTGTCCCACTTTTAAAACGCATTCATGGATCTGTTCAACATTTAGGCAAAGTTCCTCAGAAAATGGTTAAAGAAGCGAAGCGGAAATCAGAGATTGATATTTTGAAAGAGAAATTGCAGGAAGCAATCCAGAAAGAGGAGTTTGAAGAGGCAGCAAAATTAAGAGATAGAATAAGAGATTTGGAAAAGAAGAATCAGAATAAAACATAGTGTTTACGACGGGGAAGGAGTAAAAAATGGTTTTAGATGACTTATTGGTCAGTCTAGGAGAATGGCTTAAAGGAGAAGGACCGAATTCTGATATTGTGATGTCAAGTCGTGTACGCCTTGCACGAAATCTGGATAAAATTCCTTTTCCCCATTGGGCAAGTAAGAAAGAGAAAGAAGATGTTTTAGCATCAATTAAAGATGTTCTTAGAGAAAGTGGTCTTATAAAAGATGGTATTTTTATTCTCATGAAAGAAATTGATGAAATAGATCGTGTCTTCCTTTTAGAAAGACATCTTGTTTCTCATGAATTTATTCAGAAACCTAATTCTAAAGCGGTAGCTATAAGTCCCAACGAAATGGTAAGTGGAATGATTAATGAAGAAGACCATATCCGCCTTCAGGTAATGCAATCAGGGTTTAATATTCTGGGTGCGTTTGAAGTTGCTAAAAAATTGGATGAATTTCTTTCTACAAGAATTAACTTTGCCTTTTCCCCTGAGTGGGGTTATCTTACCGCCTGCCCTACCAATGTGGGTACAGGTTTACGTGCTTCGGTTATGCTTCATCTTCCTGTTCTCGTATTTACCAAGCAGATAAACAAAGTTCTTCAGGCAATTACTCGGCTTGGACTTACCGCAAGAGGGTTCTATGGTGAAGGAACAGAAGCCACAGGGAATTTCTTTCAGATATCCAACCAGGTTACTCTCGGACAGCGAGAAGAGGATATAGTTGATAATTTAGAGAAAATTATTAGACAGGTTGTGGAATATGAACAGAATGCCCGTCAGGTAATTATGACTCAGGAAAAAGAAAAGATTACCGATAGGATATGGCGTGCTTATGGAGTACTTAAAAACGCTTATATTATTTCCAGTAACGAAACAATAGAACTTCTTTCTCATGTGAGATTGGGGGTAGATTTAGGAATTATTAAGGATATCACTCGCCGTCAGCTAAACGAACTGCTTATTTTCATCCAACCCGCCCATCTGCAAAAACTGGAAGGTAAGAAACTCACTCCTCAACAACGAGATGTCAAAAGAGCACAGTTAATTCGTAACAAACTGGGAGTTGCTTAAAAGTTTATAGTTAAGTCTAATCTTATATGTCATATATTAAAAAACAAGAGGGAGGTTTTTATTTGAAAATAATTGTTTGGTATGTTAAGATAGAAAAAAAGAGGAGGGTGAAATATGTTTAACCGTTTTACCGAAA
>JBFWKV010000014.1:0-15362 GCA_050252475.1 Candidatus Omnitrophota bacterium
CGGTATTAAAAAATGAATGTTACTTTGCTCTGGGCTCAAGATTTTTAAATAACCATAGACCTAAGACCCCAGTTTTAAGAATCCTCGGTTCAAGATTTATCTCTAAGATATTATCTTTTCTCATTTCTCAATCCATCTCTGACCCCACTTCTGGATTTCGGGCAATGAATGAGAAAACCTTTTCGCTTTTTACAAAATATTATCCTCACGATTATCCGGAAGTAGAAGAGTTGCTCTTCTTGGCAAAAAATGGTTTCAGAATAAAAGAAATTCCCATAAATATGCGCCCGCGGATTAAGGGTAAGTCAAGTTTGACATTGGGAAAAACTTTTTTCTATATGTTTAAAGTAATCCTGGTGCTTCTGCTTGATTCACTTTGGTTAATAAAGTTCAAAAACAAAAGAAGTATTATCCTTAAATGAATGTAGCTCGTGGTTGGTTTGAATATTTAATGTTTTTCTATCCTCGGAAAATCTAAAAACAGATTTTAAAAGGGGGAGGATATGGATAGAATACAGATGATTTCGGTTGCAGTGAGTTTGTTATTGTTACTGGTTGTGCTTCGTCTTATTAAAACGAAACATTTAAAGATTGAATACAGTATTCTCTGGCTATTGACTGCTTCTGTACTGGTGGTACTTTCTTTTTCGCGAAGTTTTTTAGAAAAGATAGCACGCTGGCTCGGAGTGTATTACCCACCTTCTTTACTTTTCTTATTCGGCTTTCTTTTTTCTCTGGCTATTATTTTACATTTTTCCGTGGTAGTTTCAAAACTATCAGAGATGAACAAAGAGTTAGCCCAGCAATTGAGTATTTTGAGATTAGAATTAGAAAAAATGATAAAAGAAACATAACTTCTGCTCTCTTTAGTTTGGATTACGGTTTAAATTAGAGGTTTTTTAAACTTAAGATATAATGCTTTTAACTATAGATATCGGCAATACCAATATTTCCTATGGGTTATTTAGAGGAGAAACCCTCGTCAAGGTGGGAAAAATTCCCACCACAAGCAGGAATTATTGTAAATATCTGGTAAAATTACCCTGGCAGGAAATCAAAGATGTAATTATTTCCAGTGTGGTGCCTCATAGCCTAAAAAAAATAGAGAAAGCATTGAGGAATTTATATTCCTCCAAATTTTTTATCTTAAATAAAAATATTTTCGTTCCCATAAAGAACCTTTATCAAAAACCAGAAGAAGTAGGACAGGATAGGTTAGTTAATGCTTATGCAGGATTTTGTTTTTATGGAGGGGGACTGGTGGTGGTTGATTTTGGAACTGCAGTTACCTTTGATGTGGTTTCAAAAAGAGGAGAGTATCTGGGAGGCATGATTTTTCCTGGTTTAAGAACTTCCTTAGAAGCTTTATGCCAGAAAGCAGCTTTGCTTCCCAAAAAGATAGATTTTACTATTCCTAAAGGACTAATTGGAGTTTCTACAAAAGAAAGTATTCTCAGCGGAATTTTTAACGGTTTTCTGGCAATGACACGCCAATTAATTCAGATACTTAACGAGAAAGAGAATGTGGAAAAGGTGGTTTTTACCGGAGGTGATGCTTCTAAACTTTATCCTTATCTTTCTGACTTAGGAGTCCTCCGAGAAACTCTTACCTTGGAAGGTTTGATGCTCACATACAAAAATAGGAGAAAATAAATGTAATACCTTCTTTTACTGTGAAATATAGGCATAAAAACCGAAAAAACCCAAAAAATCGCCAATAATTCCAATAATTACTGATATTTCGGACTTGCATTGGAGAATAAATTAGCTTAAAATTCATTCCGCTAATGTTAGCACTCATCTTAGTCAAGTGCTAATAACAAGAAAGGAGGGATGGGAGATGGCAGAAGCAACTACCAAAATTAATGTTCAGCCGTTAGGCGACCGTGTATTAGTAAAGCCTTTGGAGGCAGGAAGTAAAACAAAGAGTGGTATAGTTCTTCCTGACACTGCTAAGGAAAGACCACAGGAAGGAGAGGTCGTGGCAGTAGGTAAAGGAAGAAGGTTAGACAATGGTGAGATATGTGCTTTAGAAGTGAAAGTGGGCGATAAAGTTCTCTATGGGAAATATTCAGGCACAGAAATTACCATTGATGAGCAGGAATATCTCATTTTGAGAGAAGAAGATATTCTGGCAATTATCAAATAATAATTTTGAGGAGCAGTGAGCATAAGGAGGTGAGAATATGGCTAAGCAGTTGAAGTTTGATGAGGAAGCAAGACGTGCTCTCCTGAGAGGGGTAGAGATGGTATCTAAAGCAGTAAAAGTAACCCTCGGACCTAAGGGGAGGAATGTGGTTCTGGATAAGAAATTTGGTTCTCCGGTAATTACCAAAGATGGAGTAACCGTAGCAAAAGAAATTGAGTTGGAAGATCCTTACGAGGATATGGGAGCACAATTAGTTAAAGAAGTTGCCGAGAAGACTTCCGATGCTGCTGGCGATGGGACCACTACCGCTACTGTTTTAGCCGAGGCAATTTATCGCGAAGGTTTGAAATTGGTTTCTGCAGGAGCAAATCCTATGGCACTTAAAAGAGGCGTGGATAAAGCAGTAGAGACGGTGGTGGAGGAATTGAAGAAACTTTCCAAACCCATTAAGGAGAAAAAAGAAATTGAACAGGTTGCTACCATCGCTGCCAATAATGATAGGAATATCGGAAGTTTAATTGCCGAAGCGATGGATAAAGTGGGAAAGGATGGAGTAATTACCGTTGAGGAATCAAAAACAATGGCTACTACTTTAGAAGTAGTAGAAGGTATGCAATTTGATCAAGGATATCTTTCTCCCTACTTTATTACTGATGCTGAGCGTATGGAGGCGGTTTTAGAAGAGCCTTATATTTTGATTTACGAGAAGAAAATTTCTGCATTAAAAGACCTGCTTCCTCTTCTCGAGAAAATTGCACGTACCGGAAAACCATTGTTGATTATCGCAGAAGAGGTTGAAGGTGAAGCATTGGCAACTTTAGTAGTTAACAAAATTCGCGGAACACTTTCCTGCTGTGCGGTAAAAGCTCCTGGTTATGGAGATAGAAGAAAAGCAATGCTTGAAGACATTGCTATTCTCACCGGTGGCAAGGCAATTACTGAGGATTTAGGAATAAAATTAGAGAATGTAACTCTCGAAGATTTAGGAAGAGCAAAACGTGTCACGGTAGATAAAGAAAATACCACCATAGTAGAAGGCGCAGGTAAAACTTCGGATATTAAAGGCAGAATTAATCAGATTAAGAAACAGATAGAAGAGACTGATTCTGACTATGACCGTGAGAAACTTCAGGAGCGCTTAGCAAAACTTGCGGGCGGAGTAGCGGTGATTAGAGTAGGTGCAGCTACTGAGACAGAAATGAAAGAAAAGAAAGCCCGTGTGGAAGATGCTTTGCATGCCACCCGTGCTGCTGTGGAGGAAGGCATTGTTCCTGGCGGTGGAGTGGCTTTATTGAGGTGCGTTCCTGCTCTGGAAAAGATTAGTTTAGAAGGCGACGAAAAGATAGGAGCGGATATTGTAAAACGTGCTCTTGAAGAACCCATCAGACAATTAGTTGAGAATGCCGGTTTAGAGGGGTCAGTAGTAGTGCAAAAGGTTAAAGAAGAAAAGACCTATAACGGCTTCGATGTGGAAAAAGGACGTTATGTCGATATGCTTGAAACAGGAATTATTGACCCCACCAAAGTTACCCGCTGCGCAATACAACATGCTTCCAGTGTTGCTTCTCTGTTGATCACTACTGAGGCATTGGTTACTGATATTCCGGAAAAAGAGAAAACACCTCCTATGCCTGCGGGAGGATATGGAGGAGAATATTAATTTTGCATCTTAAATTCTCCGGGAAAAAAGCCCTGATGAACAATCAGGGCTTTTTTATTGAACAGATTAAATTGCTATGTTATAATCATTCTCATTAAATTATTGTCTAATCTTAGTTACATAGAAAGAAAATTAATTATGGCAATTACTATTAAAGAGATAAAACATATTGCAAAATTGGCACGCATTGAATTTTCTGAAGAGGAACTTGAATATTATACCCATCAGATTGACAGAATTCTGGAATACATTAATAAATTGAAAGAAGTAAATATAAATGGAGTAGAACCCACAACGGGTGTTTTCCCTCTCAAAAATGTCCTTCGTGAAGATAAAATTAAGCCTTCTCTTAATGTAGAAGAAGTAATGAAAATGGCAAATTTTAAAGAGCAGAATCAATTTAAAGTTCCCAAAATAATTGAATAAAAATGAATACAAATATAAAGATAGAGGATTTAAAGATAAATAATCTTCTGGAATTGTATAGAAAAAATATAGTAACGCCAGAAGAAGTGATAAAGTTTTTATTCTCGCGTATTGATAAGATTGAATCGGATACAAAAGTCTTTGTTTACCTCAATCGTGAAAAAATTCTTCAGGAACTGGAAATTCTCTCCCGAGTAGAAGGAAAATTAAAAGGGATTCCCATAACTATTAAAGACAATATCTGTGTAAAAGATGAACCCACAACCTGTGCTTCTAAAATTCTTGAGGGGTTTTCTCCCGTTTATGACGCTACAGTAATAGAAAAGTTGAAGAAGGAAGGGGCTATACTTTTTGGTAAGGCAAATATGGATGAGTTTGCCTTTGGTTCATCCTGCGAGAATTCTATTTATGGAATAACCCGTAATCCCTGGAATCTTTCTTGTGTACCCGGCGGTTCCAGTGGAGGCTCAGCAGCAGCAGTTGCCAGTGATGAAACTGTGGCTGCATTGGGTTCCGATACTGGAGGTTCCATTAGACAGCCTGCCAGTTTCTGTGGAGTAGTAGGATTAAAGCCAACCTATGGAAGGGTCTCACGTTATGGACTAATTGCCTTTGCTTCCAGTCTTGATCAGATTGGTCCTATTACTAAAGATGTAAGGGACTGTGCTATTTTGCTCAATATAATTGCTGGCTATGATGAAAAAGATTCTACTTCTGTGAATGTTCCTGTGCCTGATTATACAAAATGTCTGGTTAAGGATATCAAAAAACTTAAAATTGGGGTTCCCCGTGAATATTTTTCAGAAGGAATTCATCCTGAGGTAAAGAAAGCAATAGAAGAAGCTATTACTCTAATAAAGGATCTGGGAGCGGAAATCAAGGAACTTTTTCTTCCCCATACTGAATATGCGGTGGCTACCTATTATATCATTGCTACCGCAGAGGCAAGTTCCAATCTTGCCCGTTTTGATGGAGTCCAATATGGTTATCGCACTAAAAATATAACCCCCCAGATGGATATTATTGACCTGTACAGCAGAACGAGAAAAGAAGGTTTTGGTCCGGAGGCAAAACGAAGGATTATATTAGGAACCTATGTGCTTTCTCATGGCTACTATGATGCATATTATCTAAGGGCTCTTAGGGTAAGAACACTTATCCGAAGGGATTTTGAGGAAGCATTTAAAGAATGTGATTTAATTATTACTCCCACTTCTCCCACACCCCCTTTTAAAATAGGAGAAAGAATAGAAGACCCTCTCTCTATGTATCTCTCGGATATATATACTATCTCAGCAAATCTCGCAGGTGTTCCTGCGCTATCTTTACCCTGTGGTTTTACTCAAGACGGACTTCCTATCGGTATGCAGATTATTGGAAAGCCATTTGATGAGGAGACAATATTTCGTTTGGCATATACCTATGAACAGAATACAGAGTGGCACAGAAAAAAGCCTAAATTGTAATATTTTGTTAAAATTTTCATTCAGAGGGAATTTATGTATGAACCGGTAATTGGATTAGAGGTCCATTTACAATTAAGAACAAATAGCAAGGTTTTTTGTGGCTGTGCCAACCGTTTTGGTGCCAGTCCCAATACATTAGTATGTCCTGTATGTTTGGGGTTACCGGGTAGTCTTCCTGTACTGAATAAGAGAGCTTTAGAGTATGCAATTAAAGTTGCGTTAGCTTTAAACTGTGAGGTAAAAAAAGTTTTTAAGTTTGACCGAAAAAATTATTATTATCCCGACCTTCCCAAGAATTACCAAATTTCTCAATACGATATGCCTCTTTCTGTTAATGGTTATGTAGAGATAGAAACCGGTGAAAGGCTTAAGCGTATCCGCATAAAGAGAGTACATTTAGAAGAGGATGCGGGTAAACTTACCCATGGTGAAGAATATAGCCTTATTGATTATAATCGTGCAGGCGTTCCACTCTTAGAAATAGTTACCGAACCTGATATCAATTCTCCTCAAGAGGCATATGATTATTTGATGACTCTTAAATCTATTCTGGAATATCTGGAAGTTTCTGATTGTGATATGGAGAAAGGTTCACTGCGTTGCGATGCTAATATTTCCTTACGTTCGGAAAATTCTGATAAATTGGGGGTAAAGACAGAGTTAAAAAATATGAATTCATTTAAGGCAGTAAGGGATGCTCTCAGTTTTGAGATTTCCCGCCAGACAAGAATTCTTGAAGAAGGGGCAAATATCATCCAGGAAACGCGTCTCTGGGATGCAGAAAAAGAGATTACTACTTCCATGCGCTCAAAAGAAGAAGCTCATGACTATCGTTATTTTCCTGACCCTGACCTTGTCATCTTTACCGTAGATGACGAAACTCTGGAAGCAATAAGAAATACTATCCCCGAGCTTCCCTATAAGCGTTTCCTCCGTTTCCAGGAAGAATACAAACTCTCCCCTTATGATGCAAAAGTATTAACCCGCTCAAAATATTTTGCAGATTTTTTTGAACTCTGTGTAAAATCATACCCCAACCCTAAAGATATAAGTAACTGGCTTACTATAGAGGTTTTTGCATATTTAAATGAGAAAAAGCTTTCTCCTGAATCTCTTAATTTAAAATCAGAAGAATTGATTAAACTTCTAAAAATTCTTGAAGCAAAACAAATCAATCGCAATACCGCCAAAGAAGTGTTGAAAGCCATGCTGGAAACAGGAAAGGGGGCAGATACTATAATCAAAGAGAAGAACCTTTTTTTGATTTCTGATGAGAAAGAATTAGAAAAAGTAGTTGATGAGGTTATAGTCGCTAATCCTCGTTCTGTTGATGACTATCGTAAAGGAAAAGAAACTGCCATAATGAGCCTGATAGGAAAGGTAATGAAGCAGACCAGTGGCAAAGCCGATCCCCAAAAGGTACGCGGACTATAAGAAAAAAAATTAAAAAGTTAGGGGAAGGAGGGAATAATGCGTAAGAAAATATTAATTTCAGTTATTATTTTATCAATCGGTTTATTCTCAACATTGAGTTTAGAGGCTAAAGTAAAACCTTCGAAGAAAAGTTCTTCAAAGACATCCGAAATATACCAGTACTTGGAACTGTTTGCGGAGACTATTTCTTTAGTGCGAGCAAACTATGTCAAGGAGGTTGATACAAAGGACCTAATTTATGGAGCGCTTAAAGGTATGCTGGCTTCATTAGACCCTCATAGCCAGTTTCTTGACCCCGATACATATAATGAAATAAAGGTGGAAACTGAAGGGGAATTCGGAGGTTTAGGAATAGTTATCTCTATAAAAGATGAACTGCTCACAATTATTGCCCCCCTTGACGGAACTCCCGCAGCTGAGGCAGGACTCAAGGCAGGAGATCGCATAGTTAAAATAAATGGCGAATCGACTAAGGGAATAACCCTGGTTGACGCAGTTAAAAAATTGAGAGGTGAACCCGGTACAAAAGTTAATCTCACTATTTTACGGGAAGAGGAAAAGAAACTTCATGAGTTTACTATAGAACGCGCAATTATAAAAATAGAAAGCATTAAAGATGTAAAATTGATAGACGATAAAATTGGTTATATAAGATTAGTAGAGTTTCAAGAAAGAACTTCTAAAGACTTGGAGGATGCCCTGAATAAGCTTGAAGCAGAAGGGATGGAAGGTTTGATTTTAGATTTAAGAAATAATCCGGGAGGTTTACTTGACTCAGCAGTAGCGGTGGCAGAAAAATTTATAGAACCAGGTAAACTGGTGGTTTATACCAAGGGAAGGATAGCCAATCAAAATCTCGAATTTACTGCCAGAGCAAAGAAGGCGCATTTAGATTATCCCATAGTAGTCTTGATTAATGAAGGTAGTGCATCGGCATCAGAGATAGTTGCGGGATGTTTACGTGACCATAACCGTGCTGTACTTCTGGGAAATAAAACTTTTGGTAAAGGTTCGGTTCAGACAGTAATACCACTCAGGGAGGGCTCTGCAATAAGACTTACTACTTCTGAGTATTTTACGCCGAGCGGTAATCCTATTCACGGAGTGGGGATTGCTCCTGATATTGAAGTTCCTTTATTAGAGGAAACAAAAGAAATAATGGAAGTTAGTAAGCCAATAGAGATATTTGAACAAATAGAGAGAATGGAGAAAGAAGAGAAGGAAGAGAAGGAAGAGAAGGAGATAAAGATAGATGAAGTTCGCCCCTACTATGATAACCAGATCCAGCGAGCCATTGATTTACTTAAGGGTTTGAAAGTTTATAGCAGGTGGTTTCTTCATGACAAATAATAGATAAATGAACTACAAATTAAAACTTATCATTGCAGGTTCTATAATAGTTTTTTTCTACTGGATGGTTATTAACCCCCTTGTAATAAGTAAAAAAACTATCCAGATAGAACTTATTGTAAATGAGGTATTAGCCGAGTTTAATATTAGGCCATCCGATTTACTTAAAGAAACTCACTCCTTTAAAAAAATAAAGTTCCGCCGTATTGAGACTATTAATAAGACCTACGGTGTCCCATCCACTTTTAATTTTGATTCCTTCTGTTCTCTTCTAAGTAAAAGATTGCGCAAAAGGGGGCTAAATCTACTATTGTGGGAAAAAGATATTAAAGAGAAAACCTATCGGATAGAAGTGGGATTTAAAAATGTCAAGCTTTACATTCTTATTATTAAGATAATAAAAAAAGGAGCAAAGGTAACTGTTCCTCCTTATAAAAGAGCCAGAGTTGCCATTGTAATAGATGATTTTGGTTACAATATAAGAGATATTGATGCATGGTTAAATTTCGATAAACCTATTACTTTTTCCATCCTGCCTAATTTGCCCTATTCCACATATATTGCTAATCTGGCTAATGGTAGGGGAAAGGAAGTTATTTTACACCTTCCTCTTGAACCAAAAAATGAGGAAAAATATCTACAGGAAAAATTTACCATCACCACTTCTATGTCTCAGAAAAATATATTAAAAATACTGGAGAATGCTTTTAAAAGTGTTCCCGGTATAAAGGGGGTATCCAATCATCAAGGTTCACTTGCCACTGAGGACAGAAGAGTTATGGAGATAATACTTAAGGAGATTAAGAAAAGAAATTTTTATTTTTTAGATAGTTTGGTTACTGATAAGTCTGTCTGTCGCGAAGTAGCTTCTGCATTAAATTTGAATTTTGCTCAACGCGATGTTTTCCTGGATAACATAGAAGATGTGGAATACATTAAAGGACAAATGGATAAACTTGCTGATATTGCCCAGAGGAAAGGGTTTGCAATTGGTATCGGGCATGTTCATGTAGAAACTTTGGAAGCTCTTAAAGAAAATTGCGGAGCCTTGGAAGAAAGAGGTATTGAATTTGTTTATCTCTCTGAATTAGTAGAATAAAAATGTTAGTTTTAGGTATAGAAACTTCCTGTGATGAAACTTCATTTGCTATAGTAGAAGATGGGAGGATTATTCTTTCCAATTTGATAAGTTCAAGTATAAATTTTCATAAGCAATTTGGAGGAATAATTCCCGAGGCTGCCAGTCGTTATCATTTAGAATATGCAATTTTACTTCTTGATGGAGTTCTCAAACAGGCAAAGGTAGGATTGAGTGATTTAGATTTAGTCGCAGTAACTTATGGTCCGGGGCTTCTCGGTTCTTTAATGATTGGGTTAAATGTAGCAAAAGCGATAAGTTTCAGCTTAAAAATTCCCTTAATTCCAGTAAATCATGTTCTTGCCCATCTCTATGCTCCTTTTTTGGCATCCAATTCTTATCCCCCCCTTCCTGCGGTGGGGCTGGTGGTTTCAGGAGGACATACTGCACTATTTTACATCAAAGAATTTGACAATTATGAGCTTCTGGGTAAAACCCGTGATGATGCATGCGGAGAAGCTTTTGATAAAGTAGCAAAGATCCTGGGATTGGGTTTCCCCGGTGGACCTATCATAGAAGAGTATGCCCGGAAGGGTAGAAAGAAAATAAAATTTAGATGTGCAAAATTTACTAATTCTCTAGATTTCAGTTTTAGCGGGATCAAAACCGCTGTTTTGTATTATGTGAAAGAAAATACCACCGGCGGTAGAAGATTGAATGAAGAGGAGATTGCTGATATCTGTGCCAGTTTTCAGGAGAGCGTATTTAAGGTTTTAGTTGAAAATGCCTGCAAAGCATGTATAATGAAAAGAACAAAACATTTGCTTGTTGGAGGAGGGGTTATTGCCAATTCCTATCTTAGAGCAAAAATTAGCGAGATGGGAAAAGAAAACCAGATAGCGGTATATTTTCCCGAAAAAGAACTGTGTACGGACAATGCTGCTATTGTTGCTGGTTTGGGGTTCAGATTGTATAAACTTAAAAAAATAGAAACTGATTATTCTTTAGAACCCTCACCAGTTATCAATATGGAGGGATAAGTATGTTCTCGGATAGAGAAATAATTTTACGCTTAGTTATTTCAGTTATATTAGGTGGTTTAATTGGTCTTGAACGGGAGGCTCATGGAAGAGCCGCGGGTTTAAGAACCCATATTCTTGTCTGTCTGGGGTCTTGTTTGATTATGTTTACTTCCATGCATCTTTATGAAGTATATAAAGGTTTGACGCAGGTTGACCCCACACGGATTGCTGCCCAGGTGGTAAGTGGTATAGGTTTTTTAGGAGCAGGAACCATTTTGCGTTTTCGTGCTTCGGTAAGGGGGTTAACCACTGCTGCCAGCCTCTGGACAGTAGCAGGATTAGGTCTGGCAATAGGTTCGGGGCTTTATAAGGTTGCTTATTTTACCACTATATTAGCCCTCATTGTCTTAGTTTTATTAAATAAACTGGAAAAAATTTGGCTAAAAAAAGATTGGTACAAATTCATAGAGATAGAAACCAGAGGAGAATTAAGGCAACTCGAAGAAGTTCGCAAGGTACTTTCTCTATATGATGTAGAAATAAAAGATTTTGATATCTCTCGTATAGAAGGAGATAGGGTGAGTCTAAGAATGTGGCTTAAACTTGTTACTAATAGATATGACGATAAGATATTAAAAGAGGTCATGAACATAGAAGGTGTTTATAAAGCCAGATGGGAACAATAGAAGGCATTGAATATTTTTGCTAATTTTGCTAAACAAGGAGGTGAAAAATGGCAGTATTGAAGAAAGTTAAGAAAGAAGAGACAAATATTTTGGATATTGATGCGAGTATGCAGGGAAATCTGGTATTCAAAGACCCCGTTACTTTAAGAATACAGGGAAAATTTGAGGGTAAATTGGAAACCAAAGGAGTACTTATTATTGGAGAGAACGCCGAAGTAAAGGCAGATATTTCAGGTGAAGAAATTATCATAGCAGGAAAAGTAAACGGCACTCTTTCTGCCTCTCGCGAATTAAAGATAGTTTCTCCTGCCAAAGTAAAGGCTGAGATTAAAACCCCTCTTTTGCATATAGAGAAAGGTGCAGTGTTTAATGGTGTATGTCAGATGCCTGTTGAATCATTTGGTTCAAGGAATCTTCTTACCCTGGAGGAAGTAGCAAATTATCTCAGTGTTGATGTTGCTTCTTTGACAAGCTGGGCAGAACAAGGGAAAATACCTGCTATAAGAGAAGCAAATACCTGGAAGTTTGAGAAATCTAAAATTGACGAATGGATTTCTGCTGGTAAAGTAGTTTAATAATTACATTCATAAAAATACTCTCTTACTTTATTCAACAAAATAAATGGAAAAATTTATTACTCTGGCAGAAACTGCGAAGATTCTTGGCATAGAGGAAAGTGAAGTGCTTAAACTTGCCGAGAAGGGAGAGATAATTGCCTATCGTATAGGAGGAAATTTTTTGCGTTTCCGCTTAAAGAACATTGAGGATTACAAGCAAAAGATCCTCTCTTTAGCTAAAGAAGATAGAAAGGAAGAGCCCGCAAAATATTCTTTGAAAGATAGGATATATGATTTTTTTTATTACTACGACTTTTATATTATCATTATTCTTATTATAATTCTTCTTACAATTATCCTTCTAAAATTCTAACTTTTTATTTTTGATAAAATTTCAAAATATTCTAAGAATAAATTTATAGTGCTTATCAAGTCTGCCTCAGTAAACATCTGATATGATTTTTGTTGACAAAAAGATACTTTTCTAGTATCATTTTCACATGAGTCTAATAAATCGTAATACAGACTATGCTATAAGGGCTCTTATCTGGATAGCGAAAAAAGATAAACGGAGTAAGCTATTCTCGGTAAGCGAATTAAACAGATGCCTTAAAATCAATAAGCCTTTTTTGAGGAAGATTCTTCAGGTTCTTGTCAAAAAGAGAATTCTTTATTCTGTAAAAGGGGTTAAAGGAGGATTTCGGTTAGCGCTTTCTCCAGAAAAAATTTCATTGCTTGATTTAATAAAAATATTTCAGGGGAAGATTGAATTTACACGGTGTCTTTTGAATAAAAAGGTTTGTTCCTGTATAAGAAGTTGTCGGTTAAATAAGAGAATAAAGAAAATAGAAAAATATGTTGCTAAAGAACTGGATAATATAACCATCAAAAATCTAATTTAAAAAGGAGGTTTATAGTGAGAGAACAGGTAGAAAAAGTAATTGAGGAAATTCGTCCTTTATTACAGCGTGATGGAGGAGATGTAGAGCTTATAGATGTAACTTCTGAAGGGGTAGTAAAAGTGCGTCTTACAGGTAACTGTGGGGGTTGTCCTATGAGTCAGATAACTTTAAAAATGGGGGTTGAGAAATTTTTGAAAGAAAGAGTTCCGGCAATTAAAGAAGTTGTTTCTATTTAAAAATAAAAATGTTAGAGATTAAAAATCTTTCTGTAGAAATAGCTGGCAATTTAGTAATCAAAGATTTAAATTTAGAGGTTCGCAAAGGCGAAATAATGATACTCTTTGGACCCAACGGAAGTGGAAAAACTACCCTGGTTAGAACCATACTGGGTTTTGAAGGTTATGAGGTAAAAAGAGGAGAATTAATTTTTAAAGGGAAAAAGCTTAATGGACTTTCTATAGAAGAACGAGTAAAACTTGGTATTGGCATTATGCACCAACATCCTGCAAAAATAAGAGGAGTAAAATTGTATCACATTGCTAAGTTTCTTTGTAAAGATGAGCAGAAAATTAACGAACTTGTAGAAAAGCTTTCTCTTACCGAACATATTTATAGAGATTTAAATATTGGTTTTTCTGGAGGAGAGATGAAGAGAGCGGAATTACTTCAGGTAATATTACAGGAACCGGACCTCTTACTTTTAGATGAACCCGAGTCAGGGGTGGATATTGAAAACATAGCTATTATGGGTAGAATTCTCAAAAATTATTTTGAGAACAAAGATAAATCTGCCCTAATTATTACCCATACCGGATATATTCTTGACTATCTTCCCGCCAATAGAGGTTCGGTGTTGATGGATGGCAAGTTATGGTGTATGGGAGAACCTAAAGAAATTTTTGAAAGTATCAAAAAAACCGGTTATCTAAAATGTAAGGAGTGCCATGAGCCCCAGAGAATTGGATAAATTATTTGATTCTGAGGATAAACCCCTCTTGTCATCAGCAGGAATAGATTTGATGGAGAAAACACGTTCCGCAAGTTTTTTCCAGGAAGATAATGTTGTTAAATTTTATCGCAGTAGCCTGAAGGAAGTAGAGATTTTAGGTATAGAAGAAGCTTTAAAAAATTACCCTCAGCTAAAGGGATATGTGGGGAGTAATTTTCGAGCTTTAAATAAAGAATATCCGGAAGATACGGAGGGAGGATATTTTATAAGGATTAAGAAAGACACTCTGGTAAGTTTACCTATTCAGGCATGCCTTTTTCTAAAAAGTTCTCAATTCAAACAGAAGGTACACAACATAGTTATAGTAGAGGAAGGAGCAAAGGCTTATATAATCACTGGCTGTACTTCTTCCCGATCTGCTCGCGAGGGGTTTCATCTGGGTGTTTCTGAATTTTTTGTAGAAAAAGGGGGGTATTTGAATTTTACAATGATACATTCCTGGAGAGAAGACATATCAGTGCGTCCTCTAACAGCAGTTTCCGTAAAAGAAAAAGCTACTTTTGTTTCTAATTATATTTGTCTTAAACCCGTAAAGGATGTAATAATGTACCCTACAGTAATCTTAGAAGGTAGGAATGCAAAAACAAGTTTAAATTCACTTATCCTTTCTTACCCTGGTTCGTTTCATGACATTGGTTCGCGAGCTATTCTAAAAGGAGAGAGCACCCACGCAGAAATTATTTCTCGCGCAGTAAGTTTAGGAGGGAAAATTATTGCAAGAGGGCATCTTAAAGCTGAAAACAAAAATATCAAAGCCCATTTAGAATGCAGGGGATTAATTTTATCTGAAAGGGGGATAATTCATGCTATTCCGGAAATGGAATCGGAATACCGGGATGTGGACATGTCTCATGAAGCAGCCATCGGGAGAATAAACAGAGACGAGATAGAATATCTTTGTTCTCGCGGTTTTACGAAAGAAGAGGCACAGGCGGTTATCGTCAGGGGTTTTATGGATGTAGAAATACTTGGCTTACCGGAATTGCTTAAAAAAGAAATAAAGGAGCTTGAAGATAAAACATTAAAAGGAAGTTTTTAATTATGGCGGAGAAGTATAAGATAAGATTAAGCGAGATTATAAAAAGAACAGAAACTGTTTGTAGTTTCAGATTTATACCTGAGAAAAAAGTTGATTTCATTGCTGGTCAATTTTTACAGGTCTTATTTGATGAGAATAACATAAATAATAAAGACCTGAACAAATACCTCTCCTTTTCCTCTTCTCCCACTAAAGAATATATTGAATTTACCAAGAGATTAAGCGAAAGCCAGTTTTCTCAGAGATTAAGGGAACTCACTATAGACGCTGAGATAACCATTAAAGCTCCTTTGGGAAATTGTGTTCTCAAAGAAGATTACCAAAAAATCGGTTTCTTAATTGGGGGGATAGGAATTACTCCCGTTATTTCTATGGTTGAATATATAGTGGATAAAAATTTATCAATTGATGTGTCTTTACTCTATTCCAATCGCAGTAAAGATGAAGTTGCTTTTTACAAAGAATTGTTTTACTGGCAGAGTTTAAATAAGAATATCCGTGTCTTTTTTCTCGTAGATAGCACTTCGGATGATAAAAATTTTATCTCAGGAAGAATAGATAAGGACTTTGTTCAGAAATATATG
>JBFWKV010000015.1:0-15346 GCA_050252475.1 Candidatus Omnitrophota bacterium
CTCTGGGTATGGAAAGGGTAATCCTTGCCTTGAAGAAGAATCAGAGGCTAACTCTTCCGGAGAATCCCCTTGATATTTTTCTAATTGCCCTGGGAGAGAGGGCTGAGTATGTAGGTTTTTTGCTGATGGAGGATTTACGCAAAAGAGGGATTTACATGGATATGGATTATACAGATAAATCTCTCAAGGCAAAGATGCGGAGAGCAGATAAAATTGGAGCCCGTTTTGTTCTGATTATTGGAGAAGATGAAGTGGAAAAAGGCGAATATATTCTTCGTGATATGTCTTCTGGTGAGCAGTTGAGTATTAAGAAAGAGAATGTAGTTGAGGAATTAGTGAAGAAATTACATAATAACCATGCAGTATAGAACTCATACCTGTGGAGAACTGGATTTATCAAGTGAGGGTTGCGAGGTAATGCTCTGTGGCTGGGTTGCTTCCCGACGCGACCACGGGAATCTTATTTTTATAGACCTGCGTGACCGTGCAGGAATCACACAACTGGTCTTTCATCCCCAGATTAATAAGGATGCATATCAGAAAGCCAAAACACTACGGAATGAATATGTTATTCAGATTAAAGGAAAAGTGCAAAAAAGGCCTGCGGGTACGGAGAATCCTCGTTTGAAGACGGGAGAAATTGAAGTAGCGGTTACCTATCTGGATATTATTAATACTTCGCTCACTCCCCCTTTTGAAATTTCTGAAGAATTTACCGTTACACCTTCCGAGGAGATAAGACTTACCTATCGTTTTCTCGATTTGCGAAGGAAGAATATGCAGGATGCATTGATTTTGAGACACAAAATTTACAAAGTAGTCAGGGATTTTCTGGATGGGGAAGGTTTTATAGAGGTAGAGACTCCTATGCTTACTAAATCCACTCCTGAAGGGGCACGTGATTTTCTTGTTCCCTCAAGGCTTAATCCGGGTAGTTTTTATGCTCTACCTCAGTCACCTCAGTTATTTAAACAGATTCTTATGGTTGCAGGGTTAGAAAGGTATTTTCAGATTGTGCGTTGTTTTCGTGATGAAGATTTGCGTGCGGACCGCCAGCCCGAATTTACCCAGCTGGATATAGAGATGTCCTTTATTGACGAAGAGATAATTTTTAATCTTATGGAGATGATGTTTAAAGCTATCTGGGAGAAAGTGCTGGAGAAGAATTTAAACATACCCTTTCCCCGTTTAACCTATAAAGAAGCGTTAGATAAATATAATACGGATAAACCTGACCTCAGGAAAAATAAAGAAGATTTTTCTTTTGTCTGGGTTATTGACTTTCCTCTTTTTAAATACAATGAGACAGAAAAACGCTGGGATTCTGAACATCATCCTTTTACTTCTCCTGTGGAGGAAGATATTCCTTATCTGGAAAGCGACCCTGGACGGGTTAGGGCACGTTCTTATGATTTAGTAATTAATGGAGTGGAGATAGGAAGCGGAAGCATTCGTATTCATAGAAAAGAGATTCAAAAGAAAATTTTCAATATTTTGGGCATATCAGACCAAGAGGTGGAAAAAAGATTCGGTTTTCTCCTTAGAGCATTTGAATACGGAGCTCCTCCTCATGGAGGTATTGCTTTTGGGATGGACCGTTTACTTTCTATTATTTTAAATAGAGAAAGTATCCGTGATACAATAGCCTTTCCCAAAACTCAGAAAGGGATTTGTCTGTTAACCTCTGCTCCTGATGAGGTTTCGGAGAAACAACTCAAAGAACTGGGGATAAGAGTAGATAATCCTAAAGTGTAATAAATATGGCTATGGAGAAGAACATTAACTTTCAAAACATTCAGGAAGCTCAGGCTATACTGGGAAAGTATGATGAAAACATAAAACTTATTGAGAGTTCTCTGGGGGTAAGAATAGTTGGGCGTGGAGAGTCGATTGTTATTGTAGGGGAGGAGGAGGAAGTTAAAAAAGCGGTTGGTTTATTTGATGAGCTTCTGGCGGTTGTGCGAAAGGGAGGGGTGATAAGAAAGCACGAAATAATTTTTTCTCTTCGGGCAATCAAGGAGGGAAAATCCGCTCAGATACAGGATATATACCTTGACCGCATAGAGGTTTCTTCAAAACGGCGATATATCACTCCTCAGACAAAAGGTCAGAAAGAATATGTGGAAGCAATTAGGAAATACGATATTGTTTTTTGTATTGGTCCTGCAGGGACGGGTAAGACCTATCTGGCTATGGCTATGGCAGTTAATGCTTTGCAAAACCAGGATGTTTCGCGTATTATTCTTGTGCGTCCTGCTGTAGAAGCAGGAGAGTCTTTGGGATATCTTCCCGGTGATATGTATGAAAAGGTTAGTCCCTATCTTCGTCCACTCTACGATGCTCTTTATGATATGATGGAAGTGGAGAAGATTGAGCGCTATATGGAACGCGGAATAATTGAAGTAGTGCCTCTGGCTTATATGCGGGGAAGGACGCTGAATGATTCCTTTATTATTCTTGATGAAGCACAGAATTCTACTCCTGAACAGATGAAAATGTTTCTTACACGCTTAGGATTTGATTCTAAAGCTGTAATTACTGGTGATATTACTCAATCAGACCTTCCTTACGGAAAGGAATCGGGTTTGCTTCAAGCACAGTATGTTCTGAAAGATATAGAAGGAATAGGCTTTGTTACTCTTAGTGGAGAAGATGTGGTTAGGCACGAGCTGGTTCAAGAAATAATCAAGGCATATGCCAGGTTTGAGTCAAATAAAAACTCATGAATATTTTGTTTAAGAAAAATATTTTTGCCAAATTTTTCAAGAGATATCTCCGGTTTATTCTCAATTTATTATTCTTTATCTTCTTTTTCCTCCTTGTTCTTTATTCACCCAAGCGACATTTTGGTAGAGGTTTGCGGGAGGGAGGAGTTTCACCTTATGATCTTTATTCTCCTTTTGATTTGGTGGTAAAGACAGAAATTGACCAGGAGAAAACAATACTGGCAAAACAAAAAGCCAGAGAGGGAGTTCTGGAAGTATACGATTACGATGCTAATAAAACCGAAGAAAAAATAAATCTTCTGAAAGGACTTCTGGTTCGGATAAAAAATTTAAAAACTTCTCCAGAATCCTCTCCGATAGATAAGGATATCGCCGGCGATTTTTCTGTTCCTTCTACTTTGGTAAATAGTCTTCTTGAGGTAGATGATATTTCTTTGATAGAGGAGAAATTTCTTGAAACAGTAAAGGAATTTTTTCCTCAGCCGGTTATTTCTTCTTCTCTCCAGCAAGAGCTGTTAAAAAAAGGCATATCTAAAATCCTTTTGCGGGATGTAGTTAAGAATACAATTACCGAGACCGAGATTTTATCTATTTCAACTCCCGAAGAAATAAGCAAAGAAATAGAGGAGTATCTGGATAAGAGAAAGAATGAATTATCAAAGGTTAAAAGCTATATAGAAGAATTATTTAAATTAGTCCTTATTTCTAATGTTTCCTACAATCAGGATATAACTTTAAGATTTAAGAAAGAAGCAGAAGACCGCGTTTCTCCTGTCTATAAAGAAATAGATATCAAGAAGAACGAGTTGATTTTAGCCAAAGGGCAGAGGGTTACTTCTAAAGAGATGTTGATTATAGAAGAGATTAATAAAAAACTGGGCAATGTTAGTTTCTTTTATAATTTTATAAGTACGGGGATACTGGTTTTTCTTTTATTACTCATCGGGGGAATATATATCTACCGTTATGAAACAGGGATATATAAAAAACTGAATGAATATATTTTTTTAGAAGTTCTCATTTTACTTTCCTTTCTTGTAACACGCATTATACATAACGCAGAAATTTCTCCTTATCTAATCCCCCTTCCTGCAGTAGCAATGCTTATAAGCCTTCTGTTAGGTGGGAGAGTAGCGGTTAAAATAAATATTCTTATAAGCATCATAATCGCTTTTTTCCTGGAGATGAATTTTGATTATACCTTGGTTTTCCTTGTAGGTGGAACTGTAGGGGCATTTCTGGTAGAAAAAGCAAGGAGACGTTCCCATGTCCTAAAGGGAGGTCTTGCTGTAGGATTATTACAATTTGTTTCTATTTTTGCTCTGGGTATTTTGGAGCAATTTAATTATCTCGATTTAACCAAGGAGTCAGCCTTAGGTTTTGTTAATGGAATTATTTCCGCATTTATTGTTCTGGGAAGTCTTCCATTCTTTGAATATCTTTTCCAGCTTATTTCCAACATTACTCTTCTGGAATTATCCGATACAAATAATCCTCTTCTCAAAGAGCTTATTCTAAAGGCGCCGGGGACATACCATCACAGCCTCATTGTAGGAAATCTTGCCGAAACGGCCTGCGAGGCAATAGGTGCCAATTCTCTTCTGGCACGTGTAGGAGCTTATTATCATGATATTGGTAAGATTGAGAAAGCAGAATATTTCAGTGAAAACCAACCCCATCCCCACTCAAAACATTCAAAACTTACTCCCGAATTGAGCAGTATGGTGATTATTAATCATGTAAAAGAAGGGGTTGAAAAAGCAAGGAAACATAAGTTAAATCGTAAAGTTATTGATATTATAGAACAACATCACGGAACAAGTAAGGTCTACTATTTCTACCAGCGGGCACTTCTGAGAGGGAATGAAGAGAAAGAACTCGATGAGATGCGTTTTCGTTACCCGGGGCCACTTCCACAGACGAATGAAGCAGCGGTAGTTCTTCTTGCTGATTCAGTAGAAGCAGCCTCCCGGGCGCTTGAAGAACCAACCCCCTCAAGTATCCGGCATTTGGTGAAGAGAATTTTGAACAATAAATTTGTGGAAGGGCAGCTTAATGAATGCAATCTTACCTTGAATGACCTTAATAAGATCAGCGATTGTTTTATCAATATATTGTTAGCAATTTATCACACACGGATAAAATATCCCGAAGTAAATCATAATGGAAGTAGAAGTAATTAAAATAATAAAAAAGAGAATTCCTTTACCATTGTCAAAGATAAGAGTTTACACATTTAAGGTTTTAAAACTGTTAAAGATAAAAACCGGTTCTATCAATATTGTTCTAGCAGACGATGCTTTTATAAGAAAACTTAACCGTCAGTTCTTAAAGAGAGATTATCCTACAGATGTACTGGCTTTCCGTGAAGTCGAAGGGAAAAACAAAAAGAATTACAGTCTCTCGGGTGAGATAGTGATTTCTTTAGATACAGCCAAACGTTTTGCGAAGGAATATGGTAAACGAATAGAGGATGAGGTTTGCCTGTATTTGATTCACGGTTTACTGCATCTGATGGGTTACGATGACCGCACCTTAAAAGAACGCAAAAAGATGGAAGAACTGCAAGATTCTATTTTTTATAAAATTAAGCAGGATGAAAAATAATAATTTTATTGAGAGTTTTAATCGGGCGATAGAAGGGTTTTTGCATACATTGCGTTTTCAACGCAATATGCGTGTCCATTTTATAATTGCCGGATTGGTTATGATTAGTGCATTATGTTTTAATTTTTCTCGTTTGGAATTAGTTCTTCTTATGATTACTGTAGCTTTTGTCCTTTTTGCGGAAATGTTGAATACAGTTATAGAATCATTGTTGGATCTCTACAAAAAGGAACCCGACAATTTGATAAAAACGATTAAAGATATCTCTGCAGGTTCGGTTTTATTGGCTTCAATTATGGCGATAGGGGTGGGATATGTTCTTTTTTTCAACCGTTTTTCTCTGCCCTGGGAGTCTCTTCTGGAGAGAATAAGGCAATCTGAATGGCATCTAAGTCTTATCATCTTGGCCTTTCTTTTAACTCTGGTGGTAATCATAAAAAATTTTTTTCAACGAGGAACTCCTCTGCGGGGAGGTTTTCCTTCCGGACACAGCGCTTTTGCTTTTTCTGTCTGGACAATGACCATGCTTCTGCAGAAGAATCAGATAGTAAATTTATTGGTTTTTATTATGGCAGTGCTTATTGCCCGGAGCCGAGTGAAGACAAGAGTTCACAGTTTAGCCGAGGTAATCATAGGCGGGCTATTGGGAGTTGTAGTTACGCTATTGATTTACCAATTGATTTTCTAATCTAATATGGAAAGTTTAATGCGCAAATTTAGAAACAGTTTTATCAGTGGTTTGCTTATTTTGTTTCCTTTAGTTATAAGTTTTCTTCTCATTCAATTCTTATATTCTAAATTAAATCAAATCATCCTGGAACCATCGGTAAAGTATCTGTTGAGATTTTTTCCTTATACTTACTTAATTCCTCTTTTTAAGATTATTATTTTCATTATTTTAATTTTGGGCATCTCTTTGCTGGGGCTTGCGACAAAGAACATACTTGCGCGTCGTTTTCTTGTTGTGGTAGAACATTTTCTTTCGCGCCTTCCTTTGATAGGTAAGATTTACAAAGGGACAAAAGAAATTTCCGATGCTTTATTGCTGAGTAAAGAAGGAGCCTTCCGTAAAGTAGTATTGGTAGAATTTCCTAAGGAGGGTTCTTATACGCTGGGGTTTATAACCTCGGAAACAAAAGGGGAGATTCAGAAGAACACAAAAGAAGAAGTGGTAAGTGTATTTGTTCCTACTACTCCCAATCCTACAAGCGGATTTCTTATATTTGTGCCTATAGAAAAAACAATTCCTTTGAATATATCCGTAGAAGAAGGGATAAAACTGGTGATATCTTTTGGTATAGTATTCCGATGATACATAAGACAGAAGTCTTTGTCTTAAAAAGAAGTGAGTTTCGTGAAACAAGTCTTATTCTTACATTATTTACTAAAGAATTTGGGAAAATAAATGGTTTGGCAAAAGGTGTACGCGTCTCGCCATCCAGATGGAGAACCAGTTTTCCTCTTTTCAGTTATAATACCATAGTTTTTTATCCTCGTCGCGGGTTAAATCTCATTACCGAAGGAGAACTGCTTGATGACTTTGGCAAGGATTTTTCGCCGTTTAACAAACACATATTTGCCAGTTATCTTGTAGAACTCGTTGACCTATTTATGCCTCTTGAAGAAAAAAATGAACGCATTTTTGAGTTGCTTTTAAAATTCTTTTTACTTATGAGGAATGAAAAAGACCTTGAGCGGATGGTGAGGATATTTGAAATAAAACTTATTCAATTAACAGGGTTTTCTCCACGTATTGACAGATGTATCAGATGTAAAAGAAATATTATGAACTCTGCTTATTTTAGTCATAGAGATGGTGGGCTTTTGTGTAAGAATTGCGCTTCCCAAGACAAAAATTCTTCTTTGATTCAACCGGGAACAATTTCTACTTTGAAGCACATTCTAAAGGTTCCCGAAGACATCCTCCTGTCTCGTTTCAAAATGAATAGGTTAATTTGCGAGGAACTGGGTGTAATTTTAAAGAAATTTCTTGCTTATCATCTGGATAAGGTTCCCCGTGTCTATGAGTTTATGCACCGCTTATAAATTAATTTGGCATAAAGAAGGGATATTTTGTAAAGCGCTTGCTTATTTAAAAATTTTATGTTAAAATTTTAACCTTATGTCAGAAGTAACAATAGAAAAGATTGTTTCTCTTACCAAGCGTCGGGGGTTTATTTTCCAGAGTAGTGAGATTTACGGTGGTTTAGCTAGCTCTTGGGATTATGGGCCATTAGGAGTAGAGTTGAAGAGAAACATTAAGGATGCTTGGTGGAGAGAGATGGTTTATGAACGAGATGATGTTTTTGGATTGGATGCTTCTATCCTCATGCATCCCCGTGTATGGGAAGCCTCCGGCCACAGTCGGAATTTTACCGACCCTTTTCTCAACTGCTCTTTTTGCAATAAATATTATCGTCAGGATAATCCGGAGATTAAAGATAGACTCTGTCCTTCCTGTGGAAAACCTCTTTCTCAGGAAGTTACGCAAGCAAATCTTATGCTGGAAACCTACCTTGGACCGATAAAAGAGACAGCATTGAAAGTATTTCTTAGACCGGAGACTGCTCAAGGAATATTTGTAAATTTTGCCAATATTCTTGTTACCAAGCATCCAAAACTTCCTTTCGGTATTGCCCAGATAGGAAAAGCATTTCGCAACGAAATTACGACCGGCAATTTTACTTTTCGTTCTCGTGAATTTGAACAGATGGAACTGGAGTATTTTGTGCGTCCTGAGGAAGATGAAAAATATTATGATTTCTGGATTCATGAACGTTTAAACTGGTATATAAAACTTGGCATAAATAAAAATAATCTTCGCTTGCGACCGCACAGTAAAGATGAACTTGCCCATTATGCCAAAGCCTGTACTGATATAGAATATAATTTCCCTTTTGGCTGGATGGAATTAGAAGGTATTGCAAATCGCACGGATTTTGACCTCCGGCAACACAGCCAGTTTAGTGGTGTAGAACTTTCTTACTTTGATGACCAAAAGAAGGTAAATTTTTTTCCTTACATAATTGAACCTTCAGGAGGGGTTGACCGTTCCTTACTTGCTTTTCTTATTGATGCTTACCATGAAGAAAAAGTTAAGGGAGAAAAAAGGATAGTCCTGAGATTAAATAAAAAACTTGCTCCGATTAAAGTGGCGGTTTTTCCTCTGTTAAGAAATCGTCCGGAGATAGTAGAAATGGCAAAAAAAATATACATAGATTTACGTAAATATTTCGTAGCGACTTATGATGATACAGCCAGTATTGGCAGGCTCTATCGTCGTCAGGATGAGATAGGCACAGTATATTGCATTACTGTAGATGTGCAATCTCTGAGTGATAAACAAGTTACCGTAAGAGAGAGAGATACAATGATTCAGGAGCGCGTCTCGGTGGATAAACTGAGAGAGTATCTCTCAGCTAAACTTCTAGAATAAAAATTTGGGAATATAAGTCAACTATAAGAGTACAACAAAACCAATAACTGAAAGGAGGGTTTTTACGATGGGGAGTAAGAAGTATGTTTACTTTTTTGGAGGGGGTAAGGCTGATGGAAATGAAAAAATGAAAGAACTCCTGGGAGGTAAAGGAGCCAATCTTGCTGAGATGGCAGGACATCCTGCTTTGCGACTTCCTGTTCCTCCGGGTTTTACCATTACTACAGAAGTTTGCACTTATTATTATCAACATAATAAAAAATATCCTCCAGGGTTGAAAGAACAGGTGAATAGAGCTATGCGGAATATAGAGAAGCTTATGGGGAGAAAGTTTGGTGATCCCGATAATCCTTTGCTTGTTTCGGTGCGTTCCGGGGCAAGACGCTCTATGCCAGGTATGATGGAAACAGTGCTCAATGTGGGGCTTACGGAAAAGACCATTCCTGGTTTGATTAAGCAGAGCCAGGGTAATGAGCGTTTTGTTTACGATGCTTATCGCCGTCTTCTTATGATGTATTCAGATGTGGTTATGGAGAAAGCTCAAGGTATTGAACCGGAAAATGAAGAACTGGGTATACGTAAACAATTAGAGAAGATTATGCAAGATTTAAAGAAGAAGAAAGGGGTTGTTCTGGATACCGAATTGGAGGCCGGTGATTTAAAAGAGTTATGTTCCCTTTTTAAAGCAAAGATAAAGGAAGTTCTTAAAAAAGATTTTCCCGACGATCCCGAGACTCAACTCTGGGAAGCAATAGGTGCGGTATTTGCCTCCTGGAATGGAAAGCGAGCGGTTGCTTATCGGAGAATAGAAAATATTCCTGATGATTGGGGGACTGCAGTTAATGTTCAGACGATGGTTTTTGGTAATCTGGATAACAATTCTGCTACCGGTGTGGCTTTTACCCGCAACCCCGGCAATGGAGAGAATCAATTTTATGGAGAATATCTTATTAATGCTCAGGGAGAAGATGTGGTGGCGGGTATTAGAACGCCTGCGCCGATAAATGAGTATTCAAGGAGTGAATATAATCGTCATCTAAAAACTTTGGAAGAAGCGATGCCTGCAATTTATAAGCAACTTTTCCAAATTCAGAGAAAATTAGAAAGGCACTATCGGGATATGCAGGATATTGAGTTTACTATTGAAAAAGGTAGACTTTTTATTCTTCAATGTCGTGTAGGTAAGCGTAATGGATTAGCAGCAGTAAGAATGGCAGTTGATATGTACAAGGAAAAATTGATTACCAAAGAAATAGCAGTTTCTCGCGTTACCCCTCAACAATTGGATGAATTACTTCATCCCTTAATTGACCCCAGAGAGGAAGCAAAACGCAAACCTTTAGCTAAAGGACTTCCTGCTGGTCCAGGAGGAGCGGTAGGACAGGTGGTTTTTACCGCGCAGGATGCAGTTAACTGGACAAAAGAAGGTAAAAAAGTTATCCTTGTTCGGGAGGAAACTAATCCCGAAGATGTAGAAGGTATGCGTGCCGCAGAAGCAATTCTTACTGCTCGGGGGGGAATGACTTCTCATGCTGCCTTGGTTGCCCGAGGTTGGGGAAAATGTTGTGTTGTGGGATGTGGAGAGATAGAGATAGACTATGAGAAAAAAGAATTTCATGTGAATGGTAAAACAGTCAAAGAAGGTGATTTTATCACCCTCAATGGTACAAAAGGGTATGTCTATGAAGGAAAACTTCCCATGGTTGATGTTTCCAGTGAGAATGAGCTTCTTAACGAATTCCTTAAAATCTGTGATAAAGTAAAAAGATTAAAAGTTCGCACCAACGCTGATACTCCTGAAGATGCAAAACGTGCCCGTTCTTTCGGTGCCGAAGGCATTGGACTATTCCGAACCGAACACATGTTCTACGGAAAAGGTTCAGAAACCCCTCTATTTATCTTAAGGAAAATGATTATTTCCCGTAGTGAAAAAGAAAGGCGTTCTGCTTTAGAGGAACTTTTCCCTTATATGAAAGAGGACATAAAGAACACTCTACTGGCAATGGAAGGACTTCCCGTTACCATCAGACTTCTTGATCCGCCTCTGCATGAATTTGTTCCCAAGCAGAAAGAACAATTAGAAAATTTAGCCCGCAGTTTGAATATTACTCTCGAAGATTTAGAAAAGAGAGCGGAAGTTCTTAAAGAGACAAACCCCATGATGGGACATCGTGGTGTGCGTTTGGGAATAACCTATCCCGAAATCAGTGAATTTCAGATACGAGCAATTTTTGAAGCGACTGCTGAATTATTAAAAGAAGGCAAGAAAATTTATCCTGAGATTATGATTCCTGTAGTTTCAGATGTTAAAGAATTTGTTTATCAGGTTGAAATAGTAAAGCGGGTTTATAAAGAGGTTATTGCCAAATTTAACATCAAAAATATTAATTACCTGGTGGGAACAATGATTGAGATTCCCCGTGCAAGTCTTCTCGCTGATAAAATTGCTGAGGTGGCAGAGTTCTTCTCCTTTGGAACCAACGACCTTACGCAGATGGGATTTGGTTTCTCGCGTGACGACATCGGAGCCTTCTTACCTGCTTATCTTGAAAGAGGCATTCTCACCAGTGATCCATTCCAGACAATTGATGAAGAAGGCATAGGTGAACTTATTAGAATTGGAATTGAGAGGGGCAGAAGAATAAGAGCTAATTTAAAAGTAGGAATTTGTGGAGAACATGGAGGTGATCCACAATCGGTAAAATTCTGTCATCGTGTAGGTATGGACTATGTAAGTTGTTCTCCTTTCCGGGTTCCTCTTGCCAAACTTTCTGCTGCCCAAGCAGTAGTAGAGGAAAAAGCAAAAGAGAAAGCGAAAAGCAAGAAAAAGTAAGAAGTAAATAAATGGAACCAATAAAAGCCTATTTACGGGACATTAGTAGAGTTGAGAGATTAAGTGTTGAAGATGAGCTTAAGCTTGCTCGTCGTGCAAAACGCGGAGACAGGAATGCCCGCGATAGGCTCATCCATGCTAACCTGCCCCTGGTTATAAATATGGCTAAAAAATACAGTTATTTGGGGTTGCCTTTAATTGACTTGATCGAAGAGGGAAATATTGGTTTGATGCGGGCAGTAACAAAATTCAATCCCCGGAAAGGATATCGTTTTTCTACCTATGCAGCGTGGTGGATAAGGCAGTATATAACCCGGGCAATTGCCAATCAGGCACGCGTGGTGAGGCTTCCTGTGTATATAAATGAGATGATTAGTAAAATGCGAAAAATTACTGAGAAACTTTCCCACAAATTTGGACGTAAACCCACTGATAAAGAAATTGCTAAAGAGATGGGAATTACGGTTAAGAAAGTAAAAGAAATTGTGGAACTTTCCAGTCGTTCCAGTTCCCTTGACCGCTCAATATTACCCGAGGGAGGTTCTACAGAATTTGTAGACATTCTTGAAGATGCTACTTCAAAACACGCAATAGATGAACTTGTTAGTTTATTTCATCATGAAAAAGTAGCCGAATTGTTGAGTATGATGTCAGAACGGGAAAGAGAGATTTTGAGCATGCGTTTTGGTTTTAAAGAAGGGGTAACTCACTCTCTAAGTGAGGTAGCAAAAAAATTCTCTATAAGCAGAGAGAGGGTCAGGCAGATTGAAGAAAACGCCCTCAAGAAATTACACAAACTGCTTACTTCCGAGCAGGTAAAAAAACTATCTGTGGTGGAGAAACATCTCAAGGTGGAAGAAGAAAAAGAGTTACGAAAACATCCTGCAAAGAAGATTCGTAAGACAGTTAAGAAAACAAAAAAGAAAAAAAGGCACTATGGCAAAAGATAATTTCAAAAGATATATTCGCAATATTCCCAATTTCCCTAAAAAAGGAATTATCTTTCGTGATATAACTACACTTTTAAAACGCCCTCTTGTTTTCAAGAAAGTTATAGATATTTTGTATCGGCGATACCAGAATAAGAAAATAGACTTGGTAGTAGCGGTGGAAGCAAGGGGATTTATTATCGGTTCAGTGCTGGCTTATAAGTTAAATGCAGGGTTTATTCCGGTAAGAAAAAAAGGGAAACTACCCGCCAAGACAATTGAGGTTTCTTATTCTCTGGAATATGGAGAGGATACTTTGTGTATCCATAAAGATGCTATAAAGAAAGGACAGAAGGTGCTTATAGTAGATGACCTTCTGGCTACCGGTGGTACCATTAAGGCGGTTACGGAATTGGTGAGAAAACTCGGAGGCGAAATAGTAGAATGTGCTTTTCTCATAGAGCTCACGATGCTTAACGGTCGTAGAAAACTGGAAGGATACCCCGTTTTTTCTTTAATTAAATACTGATATAACAATCAGAAGATTCAGAGATTAAATAAAATTTTGTTTAATTAACAATTTGCTTCTGTGAGGAGAAACACAGATAAATTTTGCCCCAGTAGCTCAGATGGACAGAGCAGAGGTTTCCTAAACCTCGTGTCGGAGGTTCGAATCCTCCTTGGGGCAAAAAGCAAGAATTGAGAATAAAAAAATAGAAACAAATAATTTTCGGATATGGCAATATTTGGAAGACCAAAATATACCCTGGTTAAGGTTGCTAAGCGCAAAGAGATACCTGAAGGGCTCTGGACAAAATGCGAGGGCTGTGGAGAAATTATTTATAATAAAATATTAGAGGAGAATTTCAGAGTCTGTCCTAAATGTGATTATCATTTTATCCTCAGTGCTCCGGAGCGGATGAGTCTTATTTTAGATAAAGATAGTTTTAAAGAAACCGATGCTGGACTTTATTCAGTTGACCCATTGGAATTCCAGGGTCCGGTAAGTTATAAGGAGAAATTGGAGAAAGAACGGCAAACAACCGGTCTTAAAGATGCGGTGGTTAGTGGAGAAGGAACAATTGAGGGTAAGAAGGTGGTAATTGCGGTTACCGATTCTCGGTTTATGATGGGCTCCATGGGGTCGGTAGTAGGTGAGAAGATTACCCGGAGTATAGAAAATGCTCTCAAAAAGAAATTACCTTTAATTATAGTCTCTGGTTCAGGAGGCGGTGCGCGTATGCAGGAAGGAATGCTTTCTCTTATGCAGATGGCAAAGACCTCAGCAGCCTTATCCCGTTTTCACCGCGCAGGACTTTGCTTTATTTCCGTCTTAACCAATCCTACCATGGCAGGAGTACTTGCTTCTTTTGCCAGTTTAGGGGACATTCTCATTGCCGAACCGAAGGCTTTGATCGGTTTTACTGGACCGCGGGTAATAGAACAGACCATTCATCAGGTATTACCGGCGGGATTTCAACGGTCTGAATTTTTACTTGAGCATGGACTTATAGACATGATTGTCCATCGGCGCGATTTAAAAAAGAGATTAGCACAACTGCTTGAATTTTTTGGTTAAATGATTAGATTAAAGAAATAAAGAAAAAATCTCTAAATAATCAAGGAGGAATATGGCACAGGTAAGTTTAAGGCATGTAAATAAGGTTTTTCCTGGAGGAATAACCGCAGTAAAAGATTTCAATCTGGGAGTTGAGAGTAAAGAATTTATTGTAATTGTTGGTCCTTCAGGATGTGGAAAATCTACTACTTTGAGAATGATTGCTGGTTTGGAAGAAGTTACTTCGGGAGAAATTTATATTGGCGACCAGTTAGTTAACGATGTACCTCCTAAAGACAGGAATATTGCTATGGTCTTTCAAAACTATGCTCTTTACCCCCATATGAGTGTTTATGATAACATGGCTTTTGGATTGCGTTTAAGAGGTTATACAAAGTCTGAGATAAAAAAGCGAGTTATAGAAGCGGCAAAGATTTTAGGGATAGGTCATCTTCTGGAGAGAAAACCTAAAGAACTATCTGGCGGTGAGAAACAGCGAGTAGCGGTAGGGAGAGCAATTGTACGTAAACCCTTGGTTTTTCTCTTTGATGAGCCTTTAAGTAATCTTGATGCTAAATTGAGAGTACAGATGCGCGCAGAATTAAACAAACTGCATAATCGTTTACAGACCACAATGATTTATGTCACCCATGACCAGGTTGAGGCGATGACCCTTGGTTCACGCATTGTTGTAATGAAAGATGGGGTTATCCAGCAGGTGGCTGATCCTTTGACTTTATACAATAAACCCGTCAATAAATTTGTTGCTTCTTTTATTGGAACCCCTCCCATGAATTTTATCCAGGGAAGATTGGTGGAAATCAATGGCAAATACTTTTTTGATGAAGGTTCATTTAAGGTAAAAATTATTGACTCTATGTTAGATGGTTTAAGAAATTATATAGGGAAGGAGATTATTATGGGAATAAGGGCAGAGGATATATATGATAAGTTCTTCACCACCCATTCTACTCCTGAAAACACAATAAGTGTATTAGTAGACATTATAGAACCCATGGGCTCAGAGATTTATCTTTATCTTAACACAGGTAAACACATAATTATTGCACGCGTAAGAGGGATTACCCAGCTTCCTCGGGTTAATCAAAAAATTGAAGTAGTCTTAGATATGAATAAAGTTCACTTTTTTGATAAAGATACCGAGAAAGCGGTAGTTTGAGATTATAATTATAGAATTAAATGAAATTAATATGGTTAAGACTGCTTAATGGCTTAATTATACTGTTTTCTTCTTTT
>JBFWKV010000016.1:0-15274 GCA_050252475.1 Candidatus Omnitrophota bacterium
TAAGAGTTTTATTGAGAATAGCCCCAAAGATGGTAACCTGGAAATTCCTGACCCTATTGGCAAGCCATCTGAGGTTTATGAAGAGGTTTTATTCATTTTTAAAGAGAGTTTAGAGGGATTGATTAATAAGTTTAAATTGAATAAATAAAAATTTTGCAAATTGTTTTGGTAAAGATTAATGAATAGCATGAAGATAGCCATTGGTTCAGATCATGCAGGATTTAGATTAAAGGAGGTATTGAAGGATTTTTTATTGGGGAAAGGATACAGAGTAAAAGATTTTGGTACATTTATAGAAGAAAGTTGTGATTATCCTGATTATGGCTACAAAGTAGCAAAAGCAGTAGCGGAGGGAAAGTTTGAGCGGGGGATTCTGGTTTGTGCTACAGGTATAGGGCAGAGTATTGTTGCTAATCGTTTTCCGGGAGTGAGGGCTGCTTTGTGTTATAATCTTGCCTGTGCTAAGTTAAGTAGAGAACACAATGATGCTAATATAATTATATTCGGGGCACGTTTTATAAAGGAGAATACCGCAAAAAAGATGTTAGAGATATGGTTAAGGACGGAATTTCAAGGAGGAAGACATTTACGGAGATTGAAGAAGATTGAAAAGATTGAATGTAAATTAAAAGGGGGATGAAGAGTGAAGAGGTTGAAAGAAGTTGATCCGGAAATTTTCTATTTTCTCAAAAAAGAAATCAAAAGGGAAAATGAAAATTTAGAATTGATTGCTTCTGAGAACTTTGTTTCCCGGGCAGTCCTGGAAGCCCAGGGTTCAGTGCTTACTAATAAATATGCCGAAGGATATCCAGGGAGACGTTGGTATGGAGGATGTCAGTATGTAGATGAAGTAGAACGTTTGGCTGTAGAAAGAGCTAAAAAAATATTCAAAGCCGAACATGTAAATGTCCAACCTCATTCTGGAACTCAGGCAAATATGGCAGTTTATTTTGCCCTGCTTAAACCGGGAGATACTGTCCTTGCTATGGACCTGGCTTGTGGAGGACATCTTTCTCATGGCCATCCTCATAATTTCTCAGGTTTCCTTTACAATATTGTTACCTATGGAGTAGATAAAAAAACAGAGTTAATAGATTATGATCAAGTAGAAACACTGGCAAAAAAATATCGTCCAAAGTTGATCCTTGTAGGAGCAAGTGCTTATTCTCGCATTATTGATTTTAAGAAATTTAGAGAAATTTGCGATAAAGTAAAGGCTTATCTTTTTGTGGACATGGCACATTTTGCTGGTTTAGTGGCTGCCGGACTTCATCCTAATCCGGTTGAATATGCCGAAGTGGTTTCTACAACTACCCATAAGACACTTCGGGGTGCGCGGGGAGGAATGATTCTCTGCAGGAAGGAATTTGCGAAGAGAATTGATGCTTTGATCTTTCCCGGTATTCAAGGAGGTCCTTTACTACATATTATTGCTGCTAAGGCTGTTACTTTTAAAGAGGCAATGCAGCCGGAATTTAAGAAATATCAACAGCAGGTAGTGAAAAATGCACAGGTTCTTGCGGAAGAATTAGCAAAGAGAGGATATCGTATAGTTTCTGGAGGTACCGATACTCATCTTTTCCTGGTAGACCTCTTTAACAGTATAGGTTGTACAGGGAAGGAAGCGGCAGAGGTTCTGGATAGAGCAAATATTACGGTTAATAAAAATCTTATTCCTTTTGATAAATTAGCCCCTGCGGTAACCAGTGGAATTCGTCTGGGGAGTCCCGCGGTGACTACGCGGGGAATGAAGGAAATACACATGAGAAAAATAGCTTCTTTTATAGACGAGGTTATAAAATTCTCTGGCGATGAGGGAGTTGTTAAACAAGTAAGAACAAAAGTGAAAGATTTACTTAAGAAATTTCCTTTATATTCGGTACGATGAGGAAAAAAACTAAACGACCTTCCTGGGATGATTATTTTATGGAAATAGCCAAACTTGTGGCTAGTCGTTCCACCTGTTTACGTAGGCATGTAGGGGCAGTAATAGTTAAGGACAGACATATTTTATCTACAGGATATAATGGAACTCCTAAAGGAATTACTCATTGCGAAGTTGTGGGGTGTTTACGGGAAAAGCTAAAGGTTCCTTCGGGGGAACGTCATGAACTGTGTCGCGGGTTACATGCGGAACAGAACGCTTTACTTCAGGCAGCCCTCTACGGAATAAGTCTTAAAGATGCCACCTTGTACTGTACAAATCAACCCTGTATTATCTGTACTAAAATGTTGATTAATGCAGGAATAAAAGAAGTGGTTATCTTAGAGGGTTATCCGGACGCGCGGGCAAAAGAGTTACTTGAGGAGGCAAAGATTAAGATTAGAATAGTAGGAAAATAAAAAAGATGTATTGTCCCTACTGCAAATATAGTGAAACCAAGGTAATTGATTCTCGAATATCACAGGAAGGTATATCTATCCGGAGAAGAAGAGAGTGTTTAAAATGCAAAAAGAGATTTACCACTTATGAGAAAATAGAAGAGATGCCCCTTATGGTGATAAAAAAGGATGGGAGAAGGGAACCGTTTGACAGAAATAAGCTTCTTACGGGGATAATGAAAGCAGTAGAGAAAAGACCTATAGAGACCGAGAGAATAGAAGAAATGCTTGATAAGATAGAGATAGCTCTCCAGAAAAATGTAAATAACAACGAAATTAGTTCACGAGAAATTGGAGAGACGGTAATGAGATATCTCCGTGCCTTAGACCAGGTGGCTTATGTTAGATTTGCTTCGGTTTATCGTGAATTTAAAGATGTGAATCAATTTATGCTCGAGCTGAAAGGATTACTCAGTAAAGGAAAGGGAAGGAAATAATGTATTTTAAATCTTTAGAATTATATGGTTTTAAATCATTTGCCGAAAAGACGGTGTTGAGGTTTGAACGAGGCATTACCGCTATTGTGGGACCTAATGGTTGTGGAAAAAGTAATATTTCTGATGCGATAAAATGGGTTTTAGGAGAACAGAATCCCCGCGAGTTACGCGGAGCGAAAATGGAAGATGTTATATTTAATGGAACCAGTCTTAAGGAAGCGGTTAATTTCGCAGAAGTCTCTTTGACTCTCTCCAACGAGGATAAGATTTTTCCCATAGAATATGCTGAGATTACAGTTACGCGGAGGCTTTTTCGGTCGGGGGAATCAGAATATTTACTTAACAAAGTTCCGGTACGTCTTAAGGATATACAGGAGCTGTTTCTAGGTACGGGTATAGGGACAACTGCCTATTCGTTACTTGAACAGGGTAAAATAGACCTCGTGCTCAGTTCACGGGCAGAAGATAGGCGCTTTGTTTTTGAAGAGGCAGCGGGTATTACAAAATTTAAATCTCAGAAAAAGGAAGCTTTGAGAAAATTAGAAGATACAGAGAATAACTTGGTTAGAGTTAACGATATAATCAATGAGGTAAGCAGACAGCTTTCTTCCCTTGAGCGTCAAGCAAGAAAGGCAGAACGCTATCAGGAGATATTCAATATACTTAAGGATAAAGAGTTAAAATATAACAAATATTTGATACGGCGATTAGATAATGAGAAAAACATTCTGTTGAGTGAAAAGGAAAATTTTCATAAAGAAGAAGAAAGACTTTTGCAGGATTTAAGTTCCAGAGAAGGGAGTTTAAAAGAAAAAAGGGAAAAACTTGAGTTACTGGAGAAAGAAATTTCTTCTGAAGAAGGTAAGAAGACTTACCTTGAAGCTTCTCTGGAAAAGGCCCAGTCCAAAATTGGTCTTAATAATGAACGCATAAAAGAATTAGAAAGAAGGAACGATGCCCTTACAGAAGAAAATACAAAGCTGAGAGAGAAAATAGATAATGAAAGGATAATGCTTTCAGACCTGAGAGTTCAACTTGATGATTTTTGCAGGAGTGAAGGTAAGAATAAGGACTTGCTTAAAAACAAACAGGAGTTATTAGAAGCAATTAATCAACAGATTAAAGAGGGTGAGCTTCTCCTCAGCAATTCCCGTATTCAACTTATGGATGTGAATCAAGAGATGGCAAAAATAAGGAATGAATTAACCAAGTTGAAGACAGAAATGACATCTTACCAGGCGCGTCTTCGCAGATTGGAATTAGAGAAGGCAAAGACAGAAGAAGAGAAAAGAAAACTTAATGATTTGTATACTCAGAATTCACAGGTTTTGGAAGAGAAGAAAATTAGTATGGATAAAAAAGTTAAATATATAGAGGAATTGAATATTAAGATAGAAGGCTTGAATAAAGAGCTTTATGGTTTAACAGAGGAGCTTCAGAAAAAAGAAATTGCATACAACACGCTTGTTTCACGGATAGATTTAATGGAAAAGATGAAATTACAATATGAAGGGTACTCACCGGGTGTAAAGGCCATGATGTTAGCTTACAAGAATGGTGAGTTGCCGGGAGTAGAAATAATTGGGCTTCTGGCGGAACTACTTGAGGTAGAAAAAGGTTATGAGAGAATAGTTGAAGCGGTTCTTAATAATTATGCTCAGGCAGTCGTGGTTAAGGATGAAAAAAGTTTTTCACTTTGTTTAGAATATATAAGAAAACATAATTTGGGTGAGGTTAACTTTCTCATTCTTGAAGATATAGAAAAGAAGGATTCCCCCTCGTTAAATATTGATGGGGAATTTGTTCATTTGACTAACTTCGTACGTATTTTACCTCCCTATGAATTTATTCTTCCCCATCTATTCTCAAAGGATATTTTAGTAAATGACTTGGAAGAGGGGCTGAGATTGAGAAGAGAAAAAAGAGATTTATTATTAAAATTGGTCAGTCGTGAAGGGGATGTTATTGAAGATAATTTCATTAAGACTGCTTCTTCTCCTGTTGATGAAGATACCGCTATAATAGGACGTGAGAGAAGAATTAAAGATTTGAAAAGAGAATTAGATAGTTTAGGAGAAGCAAAGAACAATCTTTTAGCAAAGAAAGAAAGTTTTTCTCTTGAGCTAAATAAACTTAAAGAAGAACTGGAAAGGGCAGAGGAGGAAGAACACCTGCTTGAGATTGAAATAAGTAATTTATCTCAACAGATAGAGAGGTTAGATAAGGATTTGCAGCAGATGAGAGAGGAGCTGGGAGTTTTGGAATTAGAGATAGAAGAGGCTAATCAGGAAGTAAAATCGCGGGAGGAGAATACAAAAGAAGATGAAAATAAATTAAAAGAACTGGAAGCAAGAGAATTTGAACTGCAAAAAATTATAGAAGAGACCGTTCATAATCTGGAGGAAAAAGGTCTTTTAAGAGAAAAGACCTTATTGGAAATTGCAGAAATTGAGTCGGCAGTGAAATCTTATACCGAGAAAGTTGTGTTTCTTAACGAGAGAATTTCTTCTCTGGGAACCTCCATCAGTGAAACTGAAAAGATGTTTTCCACAAGAGAAGAAGAGAAAATTGCCAATCTTGAGAAAATTAAGTCTCTAAAGGAAGAGATTTCTCTTCTTGAAAATGAGATTTGTACGTTGGAGAGAGAAAAATCAATTAGTTTAAAAAAGGTAGATGATTTAATGACAAGAAAGGATTCTCTTAAGGAGGAGATAGAGAAAGAAGAGAATAATTTAAACAGCATTCAAAATAGTCTGGATACTATAAGAGGCAAGATTCATGAATTAGACATGAAACTGCAGGAGATAGATTTCAGGAAAAAAGATATTCTTCAGAAGATAGAAACTGCTTATAAAGTTAACTTGGAAACAGCTGAGATAGAAGAAATGATGTCAGAATTTGATGAGAATCTCTGGAAAGAGGAAATAGATTCTCTGCAGAAAAAACTTTCTTCAATAGGACCGGTTAATCTCATTGCTATTGAAGAATTTGGCCAGCTACAGGAGAGACATGCTTTTTTACTTAACCAACAGGCAGATTTGATTAAGGCAAAGGAATCATTGCATGAAGCAATCAACCGCATTAATCGTACTGCAAGAGAAATGTTTATTGATACATTTCAGAAGATAGAAGTGAACTTCAAGGAGATATTTCGTCTCTTATTTGGGGGGGGAAATGCACAATTGTTTCTTCTTGAGCCTGATAATGTGCTGGAATCAGGCATAGAAATTGTTGCTCAACCGCCGGGGAAAAAATTACAAAATATATCTCTTCTCTCAGGTGGAGAAAAAGCTTTAACCGCTGTGGCTCTACTTTTTGCTATTTTTAGAGTAAAACCCAGTCCCTTCTGTATCCTTGATGAAGTAGATGCCCCCCTTGATGAAGCCAACATTGACCGTTTTCGTATGTTGATGAAAGAATTTTCTAAAACTTCGCAATTTATAGTTATCACGCATAACAAAAAAACAATTGCGGTTGCTGATGTTATGTATGGAGTAACTATGGAAGAGTCGGGTGTTTCCAAGCTTGTCTCTGTAAAATTCTCCGATGTTCCTGAGTATGCCAAGATTGAAACAAAGAAGAGTTAGTTTATTTTTGAGAAGAGATTACAGATGAGTATTGAACGGTACAATTTCTTCCTTTTTTCTTAGCCTCAAGCATAGCCATATCAGCCTTATAGATCAATTCATCTTTGCTGGAAGCATCTTCCGGAAAAGTAGCCACACCGATGCTTACCGTAATTTTTTGTAGTGGTTGGATTTCTTCATGAGGGAATTTATGCGATTCTATTTTAGCTCTCAATCTTTCTGCAAATTTAACAGTATCTTCCTTGTTTGTTTGAGGTAGAATTATAGCAAATTCCTCTCCTCCATATCTACATGCCCAATCATTTTTACGTACATTATCCCGGATTATATTTCCTATTTCTTGGAGGACCTTATCTCCCGCCTGATGGCCAAGAGTATCATTGTAGTTTTTGAAGTTGTCTATATCAAGCATAATAATACTTACAGGTGTTTTATTTTCCAATGATTTTTTAATCTCTTCGTTCATCAACTGTTGAAAACGGCCGTGATTCCAGAGACGGGTGATATAGTCGGTATTGGAAAGAATTAAGGTTTGTTCGTACAGACGTGAGTTCTCAATTGCCAAACCTGCTTGGTTAGCGAACATGCTTAAGAGTCTCACATCTTCTTGAGTAATTTGTTTTCTCGTTATAAAATTATCTGCCAGAATGGTTCCAATTACCTTGTCCTTTGCTTTGAGTGGTACTAATACGAATTGGTCAACTTTTAATAGAGAAAGAACAGCATCATTTATTTTGGCTCTTGTTTCTGGAGTATTAACGAGTAAAGGCATCCCTTCCGTTATTACGATATAAAATACTCCTCCGTCTTCTCTTATAGGAATTTTGATGGTTTTTACAAGATTATTGAGGGGAGAATCGCCGTGAGTAGAGAATTCTTTATATGCCTCAATAAAATCGTTGAGGTCCATTTTTTCTGTTTCAATTTTTTTCCAGATGTGATAAGCTTCTTCTCCCGATTGTGGACCTATCCCCATACGTCCTTCCAGCAAATTTTCTTCTTCATTGATCATAAAAAGCATTGCTCGGTTAAAGCCGAGGCCTGTATGGGCAGTTACGGCGGTAAGGATAATATAGAGTATTTCATCAAGATTGAGGGTGGAGTGCATGGCATTCCCTATCTCATAAAGCATGGATAGTTCTGCTTTTGCTTTCTCCAGTTGTTCCTTGAGGGAGGAAATTGTTTCTTCTTTGATTTCTTTTTCCATTAGGTTAAAATATTTTCGGGAATATAGTTAACATAAGTATAACAGAGATTATTCTGTTTGTCAAGACTTGACAGGGATAATTATTTCTGATACAATTCAACTATAATCTTCGGGACATCTACCAATAAAATGGTAGACCTGCCACGAGTGGGTGGTAGGAGGTGAAATTCCTGACCGGCGGTAAAGCCCGCGAATCCCGAAAAATAAGGGACAGAACTGGTGGGATTCCAGTGCCGATTGTCCCGATGGAAAATCGGGATGCTGAAAACAAAAAGAAAGATTTTTGTTTTCAGCATATAGTCTAGAAGGGAGAAGATTATAGAACTTTTGTTTTTTACAACTCTCTTGATGAAGAGGGTGTAAAATTATGTCCCGGAGATAACTTCGGGACAATTTTTTTGGAGGAGTTATGGAGTTTAATAAGATAGAGGAGATTATTGAAGATTTAAAAAACGGCAAAATGGTAATTATGCTTGATGATGAAGACCGTGAAAACGAGGGGGACCTTATTGTAGCTGCTTCTTTTGTTACTGCCGAGCATATAAATTTTATGGCTAAATATGGACGTGGCCTGATATGTGTTCCTATGGAAGGGAAGCGTTTGGATGAACTGGGATTATATCCTATGACCAGTGAGCCTCAGGATTCCTACAAAACTGCTTGGGCTATCTCAGTGGATGCTAAAAGGAATATTACGACCGGAATTTCTGCCCATGATCGGGCATATACGATTAAAACTTTAATTGATCCTCAAACAAAAGCAGAGGATTTAGTTAAACCTGGTCATGTGTTTCCTTTAAGAGCAAAAGAAGGTGGGGTCCTCGTGAGGGCCGGCCATACTGAAGCATGTGTAGATTTGATGAAACTGGCAGGTCTATATCCGGCAGGGGTGATTTGTGAGATTATGAATGAAGATGGGACTATGGCAAGGACGAATGACCTTATTGAGTTTGCCCGAAGGCACAATCTAAAAATAGGAACCATTGCTGAGCTTATCGCCTATCGTAGACGTTCTGAAAAGTCCATCCGGAGAATAGCCGAGACTTTTATTCCTACAGATTACGGTGAGTTTAGACTTTTTCTTTATGAATCAGTGGTTGATAAGGCTTTGCATATTGCTTTAGTAAAGGGAGATTTAGAGAGGGAAAAACAACCTGTTTTAGTTAGGGTTCATTCTCAATGTCTGACCGGAGACATATTCGGTTCAAAAAGATGTGATTGTGGAGAACAATTGAAGAAGGCGATGGAGATGATTGCCGAGGAGGGGAGGGGGGTTATTCTTTATCTTCTTCAGGAAGGAAGAGGCATAGGTTTGGAGAATAAAATTAAAGCCTATGCTTTACAGGATATGGGGCTGGATACTGTGGAGGCAAACCTTGCCTTAGGATTTGCTGCAGATTTGCGAGAGTATGGAATTGGGGCACAGATTCTTTTTGATTTGGGAGTAAGGGAAATACGGCTTCTTACCAATAATCCACGTAAAATTGTAGGATTGGCGGGTTATGGTCTTAAAATAACGGAACGCGTTCCTCTTGAAATTATTCCTTCAACCTTTAATGAGAAATATTTAAAAGCAAAGAAAGAAAAACTGGGGCATCAATTATCTATATAAATTTATAAAAATAAAAATTTTAAACCTGTTTAATTGTTGATAGAACGGAAAAGAAAGGAGGTTGGATATGAAGTTGTTAAAGGGAGAATTGATTGCTAAAGATAAATGGTTTGCAATTGTAGTTTCTCTCTTCAATGAATTTATCAGTCAGAAGCTCCTTGATGGTTGTATTGATACTCTGTTAAGGCATGGAGTTAAGGAAGAGGATATTTTAGTGAGTTGGGTTCCTGGTGCTTTTGAGATACCACTTGTGGCTTTAAAGCTTGCTCAATCCAAGAAATTTCATGCTGTTATATGTCTGGGAGCAATTATTCGCGGGGATACCCCTCATTTTGATTACATTGCGTCGGAAGTAACAAAGGGAATTAGTCAGGTGAATCTTTCTACAGGAATACCAGCAATTTTTGGTATAATTACCGCTGATAATATAGAGCAGGCAGTTGAGCGAGCAGGAACTAAGGAAGGCAATAAAGGTAGAGATGCTGCGCTTTCTGCCATTGAAATGTCAAATTTGATTTCTCAGATAAAGAGTTAAACTTCTGTTTATAATGCGTAAACGCACATTGGCACGAGAATTGGCTTTACAATGTTTGTATCAAATAGATGTAAATCGTACTTCTCCTGAAGAAGGGAGAGAGAATTTCTGGTCATCTATAAAGGTAAATCGAGAAGTAAAGGAATATGCAGACAGTTTAATCAGAGGAGCATGCATGAACCTTGAAAAGATAGACACTCTGATTAAAAAACATACTCAAAACTGGGAGATTTCTCGTATGGCAGTTATAGATAGAAATATACTACGCATGTCTTGTTTTGAACTGGATTCTATGAAAGATGTTCCACCCAAAGTAGTAATAAATGAGGCGATAGAACTAGCCAAGAAATATGGGGATGTGGAATCTCCTAAGTTTGTAAATGGTATACTTGATAAAATATTGAAAGAAGAAATACAAAAATCCAGAGAGATTTAATTTGAAAAATCAGTTTGCTGACCTTCATATCCATTCTTCCTTATCGGATGGTTTTCTTACACCTCATGAGATTGTCAGTGAAGCAAGCAAGAAAAAACTTTCTTGTATTGCTGTTACTGACCATGATTGTGTAGATGCTATTCCTATCCTTCTGCAAAATAATTATTCTTTGGAGATAGTTCCTGCAGTAGAACTTACTTCTCAACTGGATGATACCGAGATTCATATCTTAGGATATTTTATAGATTACCGGGAAGAAAATTTATTAAGAAAATTAAAGGAACTTTGCCAGGCAAGAAGAGATAGAATTATAAAGATGATAGATAAGCTCAAGAGTTTTGGAGTAAATATAGAATACGAAGAGGTTTTAAAAGATAAACAGGTAGGTTCAGTGGGCAGACTTCATCTTGCGCAAGTTTTATGGGAACGTGGATATGTAAAAAGTGTTCCTGAAGCATTCTATAAATATATTGGTAAACATGCTCCTTGCTATGTCCAGCGTTATCACCTACTACCTGAGGAGGCAATAAAATTAATCAAGGAAGCAAATGGGGTTCCTGTTCTTGCCCATCCTCATAAAATTAACAATGATGAAATTATTGCAGAACTAATACAGGAAGGGATATCCGGAATTGAAGTTTATCACCCTGACCATACTGGTTCTGTAACTGAACATTATCTTTTGTTAGCAAAAAAATACTCTATTTTAGTTACCGGTGGTTCTGACTGTCATGGTATAGAGGGGAAGAAGGAGTTAGGGAGTATAAAAATTCCTTACGAGTGGGTAGAGGAAATGAAAGAGAGGATAAAGAAGTGATACACCATAATTATATGCGCATTGCTCTTAAATTAGCAAATAAGGCAAAAGGGTTTACCAATCCCAATCCCTTGGTGGGTTGTGTAATTGTAAAGGAAGGGAAGATAGTGGGGAAAGGTTTTCATAAAAGATGTGGCCTTCCCCATGCCGAGATAGAGGCTTTAAAGGAAGCAAAAGGAAAAGCAAAGGGAGCATCTTTATATATCAATCTTGAACCCTGTGCTCATTATGGAAGAACTCCTCCCTGTACAGAAGCAATAATTAAAGCAGGTATAAAGAAGGTTTATACAGCTATGCTTGACCCCAATCCCCTTAATAATGGAAAAGGAGTGAGAGAATTGAGAAAAAATGGGATAGAAGTCAATGTTGGTATGCTGGAAGAGGAGGCGAGAAGATTAAATGAAGTTTTTATTAAATATATTACACAAAAAATTCCCTTTGTAACGGTTAAAGTTGCTCAGAGTCTGGATGGTAAGATTGCTACACATACGGGAGAATCCCAATGGATTACTTCTGAAAAAGCGCGCGCATTTGCAAAAAAACTCCGTAACGAGGTAGATGCGATAATGGTGGGAGTAAATACGCTTATAAAAGATAATCCTTTATTAAATGCAGAATATAAAATACAGGAAACAAAGCAATACTATAAAATTATCCTTGATTCTTATTTAACAACCCCCTTAAAGGCACGTGTTTTTTCTCCTCTGTCAAGGGGAAAAGTTATTATTGCTACAACCCGATATGCCCCACGTACAAGAATAAGATTATTTCAAGAGAAGGCAGAGGTTCTGATAATAAGGGATAGACAAGGCAGAGTAGATTTGAGATGTTTAATGAAGGAATTGGCGAAAAAAGAAATTGCTCATGTTCTGATTGAAGGAGGGGGTGAAACCATTGCCTCTGCCCTGGAGGAAGATATTGTAGATAGGTTTTTTTTCTTTATCAGCCCTAAAATAATCGCTGGTAGAAACGCAATTACTTCTGTAGAAGGAGAAGGAATTAAAAGATTATCGCAGGCAAGGAGATTAAAAGAAGTGAAAATAAAGAGGATCGGGGAAGATATTTTAATTTCTGGCTATTTGGTAAAGTAGGAGGAAACCCATGTTTACGGGAATAATTGAAGAAATAGGGTCTCTGGAGCATATTGTTTTTAAGAAAAATTTCCTAAAGTTGGAAATAAAAGCAGAAAAGATTATCACGGGATTAAAAATTGGAGATAGCGTTTCGGTGAATGGAGTCTGTTTGACTATTGTGGGGATAAGGAAAAATAATTTAATCTTTGAATGCATAGAAGAAACCATAAAACGTACAAATTTATGTAGATTGAAATTGAGAGAGAAAGTTAATTTAGAGAGAGCCTTAAAATTTAATTCTTTATTAAGCGGACATATTGTCCTTGGGCATATAGATGGAATGGGAAAGATTGTAAAGATAATTAAGAAAACAAATGAAGTGATTTTATATGTGGAGGTAAATAAAGAGATTTTGGATTATCTTGTTCCTAAGGGACCAATTGCTCTTGATGGAGTAAGTCTTACATTGGTGGAAATAGGGAGAAATTATTTTTCTGTTAATCTCATACCGCATACTTTAAAAGCTACCACACTTGGTTTTAAGAAGGTTAATGAATATTTAAACATAGAAGTAGATATTCTGGCGAAATATGTAAAAAAATTTCTCAATAGGAAAGAAAATTCTCTTAAGAAAGAATTATTTGAAGAACACGGTTTTGTTTTATAATAATTTTGGTGGAAAAAGGTAAAATTTTTATTGGAACAAGTGGATATAGTTATCCCCACTGGGGAGAAGGAGTGTTTTATCCTGCAGGATTAGTTAAGAATAAGTGGTTAGAATACTATTGCCAATTCTTCAACACCGTAGAACTGAATGTTACCTTCTACCGTCTTCCCCCAAAAAATGTCTTTAAGAATTGGTATAGAAGAGTGCCAAAGGATTTTTCCTTTGTTGCCAAAGGTTCAAGATACATTACTCATGTTAAAAAACTTGACGATATTGATGAGGCGCTTATAAAACTATTTGCTTCACTTGAAGAATTGAAAGAAAAACTGGGTGTAGTTCTCTGGCAATTTCCGCCGGCGATGAAGGCGAATCTCAAAAGACTGGAAAGGTTTTTCAAACAGATTAGAAAATACAATGTCCGTCATACTTTTGAATTCCGTCATTCCTCCTGGTTTAATGAAAAAGTGTATACATTGCTTAAAGAATACAATTTTTCCCTGTGTTTTGCCCATTCGCCGTCCTGGCCATTAGAGGAGGTTATAACCGCTAATTTTGTATATTTACGCTTTCATGGTGGAACATCGCTTTATGGCTCAAATTATTCTGAAAAAGAGTTGCAATTATGGGCAAATAAGGCTAAAATCTGGTTAGGTAAAGGGCTTTACTTCTATGCTTATTTTAACAATGATGTGTGTGGTTATGCGGTAAAAAATGCTTTAGAACTAAAGAAACTTCTGATGAGATAGTAATTTAACAGTTTTCGGGGGATAGCGCAGTTTGGTTTAGCGCGCGACGTTCGGGACGTCGAGGTCGTGAGTTCAAATCTCACTCCCCCGATATTTCTTAAAAGAAAAAGCTTAATCATTTTTTGATTATGAGAGCTTCGTTAAAGAGAGAAATCAATCTTCTGGAAGTGTTTTGTATTGCTTCAGGAGCGATGATTAGTTCAGGACTTTTTGTTCTTCCCGCGATTGCTTTTACAAAAGTAGGACCTGCCCTTTTTCTTTCGTACCTTTTAGCCAGTTTTATTGCGGTTCCCACCATGTTAAGTATGGCAGAATTAGCTACCGCAATGCCGAAATCAGGGGGAGATTATTTTTATATAAGTAGAAGCTTGGGACCGGTTATGGGTATGTTTGCCGGAACAGCAAGTTGGTTTTCTTTAAGTTTGAAGAGCGTATTTGCTCTTATTGGTATGGCAGCATATTTAGAGTTAGTTTTTCCTTTTATACCTTTAAAACTTTTTTCTGTTTGTTTATGCGTATTTTTTATAATCATTAATATTGTGGGAATAAAAGAGGCGGCAAAAACCCAGGTTATGCTTGTTTTGTTTTTAATCAGTCTTTTGCTTCTGTACATCATAGTGGGGTTTCTCCACATTAATATTGAAAGATTCATTCCATTTGTTCCTTACGGTTTTAAATCCATACTATTTACTTCGGCAATGGTTTTTGTTTCTTACGGCGGTTTGACCAAAGTGACTGCAGTAGCAGAAGAAATTAAAAATCCCTCAAGAAACATTCCTTTAGGAATGATTCTTTCTTTAATTATTGTAGGATTAATTTATTCTTTGGTAATTTTTGTTACCACAGGTTTAGTGCCTGCAGAGGCATTAGTAAGGACTTATACGCCCATTTCTGATGGTGCGGGTATTTTTTGGGGCAATATAGGTAAAATAGTTATGGCATTCGCAGCACTTTTATCTTTTATTTCCACTGCCAATGCAGGAATAATTTCTGCTTCAAGATATCCGATTGCTCTGAGTAGAGACAAACTTCTTCCAAAGTTTTTTTCTCTAATAAATAGAAAGTTTTCTACTCCCCACTATTCCATAATTATCACTGGCTTATTTATGATTCTGGTAGTGATACTGTTGGATTTAGAGATTTTGGTTGAAATTGCTTCTGCAATGATAATCCTCTCTTATATTCTGGCAAACATAGCAGTGATAGTAATGCGTGAGAGTAAAGTTCTTAGTTATAAGCCAAAATTTACTGCACCTTTGTATCCTTATTTGCAAATTTTAGGGATTCTATTAGGTGGTCTTTTAATTTACCAGATGGGAATGAAGATAATTACGTTAAGTTTAATTCTTATTGTTTTTGCTTTTCTATGGTATTTAATTTATGCTGCAGCAAGATATATACATGAATACGCCCTTATCCATGTGGTTGAGCGTCTTTTGAATAAAGAACTTTCTTCGGGTAAATTATATGAAGAGTTAAAAGAAATAATTCATCAGAGAGATAATATAGTGGAGGATAGATTTGATTTTTTAATTAAAGAAAGCATGGTCTTAGATTTAGATGAACAACTATATATGGAGGATTTTTTCAGAAAGTTGAGCTTACAGTTAGCAGATGAGCTTAACATTAAACCGGAGAAGTTGATGGAGCTATTTATAAAAAGAGAAAAATCATCAAGTACAGTATTAAGGGAAGGATTAGCTATACCCCATATAGTTATTGAAGGGGAGGGTAAATTTAAGATAATTTTGGTAAGAGCAAAGAAGGGGATTATT
>JBFWKV010000017.1:0-15031 GCA_050252475.1 Candidatus Omnitrophota bacterium
ATATTCGTCTTCTTCCAGGGTGTAATCTGCCACTCCTAATTTTACATAGACATCTAAATTGTCCAGTATTCCATAAGAAGTTTTCAAAACCGCCTGATAACCTTTGTCTATTTTTACATCTTTTATCTCTGCTCCTGCGGTAAGTCCCGAGGCACTTTTGAATTTTAACTTCTTCTCAAGGATATATGAAGTGTCAAGCCCTATGCCAAATCTTCCTTGCCCTTGCGTTTCTGTTCCGCCGATACTTGCAGAATAGACAATCGCTGGGAAAGAAAATATCGCCATAAGACTTAAAAAAAATATTTTCTTCATTTCCCCTCCTTTATATAATTTTAAATTTTAATATTTTATAAATCTTTTTCTTCACTATCTTTTTTATTATAGTTTTTGGGAAAACCTTGCTCTCTACCTTAAATTAGTTCTAAGTATAGCAAAATAAATTATTTTGTCAAGAAAAAAATGTTTCCCACCGCTTAAACCGTTGTCCACCTCGTAGGTGGCAATCGGGGACACCTCGTAGGTGGACTGGGTGGGGATGGGTTGGTAGGCTTGACGAAAGCAAAAAATAAGGTATATTTATAATAGAAAATCTACAAAAGGAAAAAATAATGTTGAAGAAAATAATTTTTCTTTCTGCTCTTCTGATTGCTGGAATTTCCGGGATATTGATTATCAAGGCGTTTTTAAAACCTCCAGAATTTAGAATCATCCTACCGGTAATTCATGAAGAAGAATTGCCCAAGGAAAAAGAGACCACAACCGAGGATTTTCTTTCCGAGACTTTAGTTCCTTTACCCCAGGAGTTTTCTCAAGAACCCAAAAACATTTCTCCTCTCTCCGAAGAAGAAAGTGTAAAAGAAGAGCCAGAGTATCTCCGTAATTTAGAGAAAATGGGAATTGAAATAAAGAGTTTTGAAAATCTTTCTCTTCTTGGTAAGGTAATTACCGAGTTTAAGAAAAAAATTGGCTATCCTCCCTTGGATACATATTTCCCCGAGGAATTAGCGGAAGACTATATTCCCGGCGAATTGATTGTAAAGAGAGTTATCTGGGATTCCCCGCATACTTATGAAATAAAATACGATTTGGTTAAGGTTGAACCGGGTAAAGAATTACTGGCTATCAACGAATTGAGAAGAGAAAGCGACGTCGTGGCGGTAGAGCCGAATAGATGGATAAAAGTTAAACTGGCTAAACCATCTTCAGTAAAAATTCAAGGAGTTTCGTATTCAAATCCTGACCCTTATCTTGCCTGGCAGTGGGGATTGAAAAAAATCGAAGCAGATAAAGCCTGGGAGAAAGAAAAGGGAAAAGAGACATTCAGAATTGCGGTGATTGATACCGGTTGCGACCTTGACCATCCGGATTTAAAAGATAATTTGGACCTCAATTTAAGCTATGACTATGTCAACAATGATAATCAACCCTGGGATGATAACGATTACAGTCACGGTACCCATGTGGCGGGAATTATCTCTGCCGTAGGAGGGAATGGAATTGGAGTTTCCGGAGTAATGCAGAAAGCAAAACTTATTATTCTTAAAGCATTAGATGCAAGTGGTTCCCAGACTAACCTTTCTGTTCTGGCACAGGCAATACTTGGAGCAGTAGATAAAGGGGCAAGGATTATCAATCTCTCCTGGGGTTCAGATATTGATTTTATGGAGACAAGTTATACTCTCCGAGATGCTTTTGAAACTGCTTTTTCCTCGGAGGCTTTACTGGTGGCTGCGGGGGGAAATGAAAACAGGGTATGTTATCCGGCAAAATACGAAGAGGTTCTCTGTGTGGGAGGAACTGATGAGTATGACCAGCGCTGGAAAGAAGGAAGTTTTATAGGCAGTGCCTATGGACCCGAAGTAGATATTTCCGCTCCTGCCAAAGATATACTTTCTACTGTTTCAGATAGTTATGATTATCTTACGGGAACTTCTATGGCTTGTCCTTTTGTTTGCGGAGTGGCGGGTTTGCTTTTGAGCATAAATCCTGGCTTAGACAAAGAAGATTTAAAGGAGATTTTGCTGGACACAGGAGATGTTATAAATACAGACCAGTTTATTGGAGGTAAAAGAGTAAATGCTTTAAAAGCGGTAGAAAAAGCCTTAACTACAATAAGTCCAACGCCAACGCCGACTCCGACGCCAACTCCAACGCCGACGCCAAATCCAACTTCCACACCGACACCCACGCCGAAGCCAACACCAACCCCAACGCCAACGCCAAATCCTTCAACCAATAAACCACCTCGCGTGAGCATAAGTGCTTATCCTATACGGGGAAGAGCCCCCTTAAGAGTAAGATTCTCTTCGTGGGGTTCCTATGACCCTGATGGAAGAATAGTAAGTTATTTCTGGGATTTTGGGGACGGAACTTATTCTAATTTAGCCCATCCTTTTCATATTTATACTTGTCCGGGGGGAAAAAGAAAAAGTGTCTATTATGCCTGCTTGAGGGTTACCGATGATCGAGGAGCAACTGTAACTTCCCGCCGGATAAGAATAACCGTTTATCCCCGCTTCCGCTGGTGGTCTTTGAACTGGGAAAGATTTTTTTTGAACTGGGAAAGATTTTTTAAAAAATTCTTTTTAAACAAATAAGATTCCTGCAGAAGATGTGGGGAAGATAGCGCATGTTGAGGTTACTCCTGTTCATCTAAATTAGGGATTGAGCCTAAATGCATTTCCGGCTGTTGTGTCTATGTAGACAGCGGGCGTCCAGAAATTTAAAGCTATTTTGCTTGAAAGTGTTTGCCTTTCCTTATTATAATTTTACTTATGAAGGTTGCTATTGTTATTCCTACTTATAATGAACGTGAAAATGTTGAAACCCTTGTAGAAGAAATCCTTTCCTTAGACAAAGATTTCCACTTAATCTTTGTAGATGACAATTCCTCTGATGGCACAGGAAAAATTTTGGATAATCTTAAAGAAAAATATATTCAACTCCAGGTAATCCACCGTACAGAAAAACTTGGTTTAGGCAGTGCCTATCGTGCGGGTTTTAAGTTTGCTTTAAAAAATCAATTTGATTTTATTTTCCAAATGGATGCGGATTTTTCTCATTCTCCACAATATATTCCCCAGATGCTTTCTGCAATTAAAGATTGTGATTTGGTGATTGGTTCGCGCTATATTGAAGGAGGGAGAATTAAAAACTGGCCTCCCTCGCGCAGATTATTAAGCGGGATGGCAAATCTTTATGTGCATATAGTCACCGGAATGCCTATCCATGATGCTACCGGCGGTTTTAAATGTTTTCGGAAAGAGGTTCTGGAAGAAATAGATTTAGATAAGATATCTTCTGATGGTTACGCGTTTCAGATTGAAATGAATTATCTTGTCTGGAAAAAGAATTTTCAGATTAAAGAAATTCCTATTATTTTTTATGAAAGAAGAAAAGGGAAATCTAAATTGAACAGGAAAATAATCTGGGAAGCACTGTGGCTGGTCTGGAGGTTAAGATTATTTAGTAAATATTAGCGAATATTCGGATTATTCGTTGCTATTCGGTGCATTCGTTAATTAATAATTCACCTCAAATATACGAAAGACACCCGAATCAAACTTTGTTTTATATATCTCTTTAAAATATTCTGAGTTAAGAAATGCCCGCAGGTTTGGTTTGAGATGATTTTCATACGGGCTGATTACAATGTGGGTGATTTTATATTTTCTTACCAAATCTAAGTTTGCGGTTTTATAAATTTTCTCTATATCGCGCTCAATCTCTCCATATTTATATCCATGCGTCCAGAGCCAGCCACGATAACCTAAAACAATACTTCTTCCACTTTGGATTTTATTTTACCAGCAGTCTTATCTGGTTGATGGTCCTTTCCAGAGCAGAATTGAGTTATGCCTATCCAATGTTGAGCTTGGGTTATATTATGATTGTTTTTCTCTCCTGGATAATTTTTAAAGAAAATGTAAGTTTCTGGCGCTGGTTAGGAATAATTTTAATTTCTTTTGGTGTGGGATTGTTACAGAAATGAAACTTGTCCTATGTTCGTCTACGAGGTGTACATGGGTTAAAAAGAGGCTTTTTTGTTTCTCCTTTTTGTTTATTTTTTGGTATAATGAAACCCAATGAGAAAAAAAATAATCTTCTTGAGTTTAATAGTTAATCTTTTTCTTTTTTCTCATTTAGTGGATGCTTCTCTTTTTATAATCTCTCGTCCAGAAGATCCGCAGATTACCCGCTTAAAAAATCATTTATCCCAGTTTTTTCCTGAAGGAGAAATAAAAATTATTGATTTTTCCACGAAAGAAGCAAAGGATATCTTAAATCGGTTGGAATTAAATTTTATTCCGGCAGTAGTATTGGAGAACTTTTCTCCTAGAGAGGAGATAATTAAAAGATTCCAGCTTGTGAGAAAAGAAAATTATTTTTATATTCCCCGCAAAATTCTCCAGCGTTTAATAAGTTTAGAGTTGTATGAAAGAAAACTTATCCCGGGAAGACTGGAAATTTTCAGTATGAGTTTCTGTCCCTATAGTAAACGGGCGGAGAATCGCCTGATTAATTATCTAAAAATCAATAAGTTAAACGATATAGATTTTAAAATTCATTATCTTGTGAGTCTAAAAGATGGCAGACTAAGTTCTCTTCACGGCTTAAAAGAATTAAACGAAGATAGAAGAAGAGCGATAATCCAGAAATACTGGCCGGAAAAGTTTCTTGATTATCTATTATTGAGTGCGGAAAATTCTTACCGAAAGGCTGCTCGCCTGGCTGGAATAGATTATATTCTGTTAAGAGAGAGGGTGAAGGCTGAAGCAGACAAGTTATTGCTTGATGATTATCAATTATCACAGGAGTTAGATATTCATGCTTCACCTACTTTTCTCTGGCAGAATAAATTTTTGATTTCCAACCTTGAACAGCTTACTATGTTTTCTCCTTTTGATAAAGGAGGAAAAATTGAGAAAGTGGATGAATATGGTGGAGAAACAATAAAGATATTGATGTTTTATTCTCCTAAATGCCATGCCTGTCATAAAATAAAAGATGAATTTCTTCCCGAAATTATTGCTAAATACAAAGATTTAATTGAAGTGGTTTATTACAACATAGAAGAGTCTGAGAATTTTAGTTATTTGATGGAATTGGAAGAAAAATATGGTGTTCTTGATGCGGGGTCTATTCCCAAAATTTTTGTGGGTAATAATGTTCTTATTGGAGCAAAACAAATAAAAGAAAATTTGGAAACAATTATCCTTGAAAATTCGCAAAGAAAATTTGCCACAAGAGAAGGAGAGAGGAAAAAAGAAGATACTTTTGCAAGGATAATCAATCTCTTTAAGACATTTACGCTGGGAACAATTATCTGGGCGGGACTGGTTGATGGGATTAATCCCTGTGCTTTTACTACTTTGATATTTTTCCTTTCATTTTTAAGTTTTGCGGGTTATTATAAAAAAGAGGTTTTCTATCTAGGAGCCTTCTTTATTTTGAGCGTATTTTTAACCTACTTATTACTTGGGCTGGGGATATTTAAATTTATTTTGCAGTTAAAAATATACCATACTTTAGTAGAGATTTTTTATATTATCGTAAGCGTTTTAGTAATTATTTTTGCCTTGCTTAATCTTTTTGATTTTTTCCGTTATAGAAAGACGAAAAACCTTGATGATATAAAATTAAAACTTCCTCACGCAATTAAATGGCGAATTCAAGCAATTATTGGGAAAGGGTATAGAAAAGAAAAAGGTGTAGAAAAAAAATCTCCCAGAATATCAAAACTTATTTTGTTTAGTTTAATTATTGGTTTTATCGTTTCTATTTTAGAATCGGTCTGTACTGGGCAGGTTTATCTTCCCACTATAACTTTTATTACTAAAGTTCCCAATTTACGGGTAAAAGCAATTTTTTATCTTATTATTTATAACCTGACCTTTATCATGCCTCTGGTAATTATTTTTGTTCTCGTTCTTTGTGGTTTAACTTCAGAACGTTTTGCCAAATTTGCCCAGAAACATTTAGCAAAGATAAAACTACTTACGGCAATTTTCTTTTTTGGGTTGTTTTTGCTTTTATGGAAATTTAAGTGAGAGTTGTAGATAATTTAATAAAGAATAAAATGCCTAAATTTGTTTATAAAGCAAAAGAAGGGCCGACAAAAATAATAGAAGGAACAATGGATGCAGAAACCCGTGAGCAGGTTATAGACCGTCTCCAGGCGATGGGATATTATCCGATAAGTATTGTGGAGGAGAGTGTTTTAAAAGAGGCAGATAAATTTTCTCTTCTTCGCGAAGAAGGGAGGATTAAGCGAAGCGAGTTAACCTTATTTACTCGTCAACTTTCTGACCTCATTGATTCTGGCATTACTCTTCTGAGGGCTCTAAATCTTATTGAAGAACAGACCAAAGGGTGGTTTATGCGCCGGGTAATTTCTTCTCTCGCCAAAGAAATAAAAGATGGCAAAAGGCTTTCCGAATCGCTTACAAAATTCCCTCAGATTTTCTCTCGTCTATATGTGGCTTTGGTAAGAGCAGGAGAAGTAGGAGGGATGTTGGACGATGTTCTTTCGGAATTGGCGGATTATTTAGAGAAGGAGGAGGAATTAAAAGCAAGAGTTCGGGGAGCACTTGCCTATCCCATACTTATGGCATGTGTGGGAGTGGCAACGGTTTTTATCTTAATGAGTTTTGTTATTCCCCGTCTTGCGGTAATGTTTAAAGATTTGGGACAGAATCTTCCCTTGCCTACTTTAGTGCTTATAAGATTAAGTGATTTTTTGAAGAATTTCTGGTGGCTTATTCTGGCTTTTTTTGCCTTTTTGTATTTTGTTCTTCAACGGAGTGCAAATAATCCAGAAGGAGGGATTGTCTTTGACCGTTTAAAATTAAAGATTCCTCTTTTTGGAGAATTAGTGAAAAAATCAGAAATTGCGCGTTTTTGTCGCACTCTTTCCACTCTTTTAAAAAACGGTGTTCCTATTCTGGGTGCCCTGGATACAGTAATTCCTGTAATGGGGAATAAAGTAATTAAAAAAGAGATAGAAAAAATGTATAATGAAGTACGTGATGGAGTTAGTCTCTCTAAGGCAATAACCAACAGTGTTTACTTTCCTCCGCTGGTTTCAAATATGATTGCGGTAGGAGAGGAGGGAGGAATGTTAGAGAGTTCCCTTATGAAAGTAGCCGAGTCTTTTGAACGGGAAGTAGAAAGGGTGGTAAAGGTAATTACTTCTTTGATTGAGCCTGCTTTGATTCTCCTGATGGGTACGGTGGTGGGGTTTATTGTAATCTCTATGCTTTTGCCCATATTTGAATTGAATCTCGTGTCCTGGTAATGTGAATAAGAAGGGGGTGATTTTAAAAATGAAAAAAGGATTTACTCTTGTAGAGTTGATGCTGGTAGTAATTATTCTGGGTATCCTGGTAGGGATGGTGGTTCCTCGTTTGGTAGGTCGTTCCGAAGAAGCAAGAAAAGCTGCTGCAAGAGCGGATATACAGGGTAGTATTGCCACTGCTTTAGACATGTTTGAAATGGATGTGGGTAGTTATCCCAATACGCTTGCTGAATTGTGTAAGAGTGATAGTTTAAGTGACGCCAAAAAGAGACGCTGGAAGGGTCCCTATCTTAAAAAATGTACTGAAGAAGGTGGAGAGGTAGTTATCCGTGACCCGTGGGGGAATCCCTATGAATATGAACCACCCAATGCGCAGGAGGGGAGAAATATTTATCATCTCTGGTCGTGGGGACCTAATGGTGAAAACGACGAGGGCGAGGGAGATGATATTTGTAGTTGGAAAGATAATGTAGAAGAGTAGCTTGCAAATTGTTAACGATGTAAAAATAATTAATTTTTGTGAAGAATTATTTTTCTGAAAAAATATCAGCCTTTACCCTGATTGAGTTATTTTTAGTTATAGTATTAATTACTCTTTTAATTTTTATCGTTTCTCCCCGTTTCCGTTCTACCTTTATTTCTCTGGGGTTGCGAAATTTTTCTAAGAAAACCTCAGCTTTGCTTAACTATGCACAGAGTAGAGCCATTGCTGAGGGAGTGGAAGTCTATTTTTTAAAAGAAGGCAATTATTTAATTCTTACTAAAAACCCACCCCAGCATTCCTCGGGCAAAAGAGAGATTTTAGATAACAGATTTTTTCTCTTTATTCCTCAATCTATTAATGTTGTTTTTTCAGGAGCAAAGGAATTTGTTTTCCGTCCCGATGGAAGTATAGAGTTTATTGACCGAGAAAATCCTCACGATTTACCTAAAATAATTATCTCTAATGAAACTACTAGATTCCAGATTATTCCCCAGGGAATTATCGGGAAAATAACTATGGAAGAATTATATGAATAGAGGTTATATATTAGTTGAGACGCTAATTACGGTGGTTATTCTTGCAGTTGGGTTAACTATGGTTATGAATGCTTTGGGTACTGAAATTCATGCTCTCCGCATCTCAAAGAACTATACCCATGCCAGTTTTCTTTTAGAAGAAAAACTTGCTGAAATATATAAAAAGGGAGAGATTGATATAGTTAATGATTGGAAAGAAGGACAAAATTCGGGAGAATTTGGTGGGGATTATGAAAATTTTAGATGGCAAGTAGAAATTGCGGTTATATATGACAACGAAGGAAAACCCACTGATTTAATCCAGGTTACAGTTACGGTATTCTGGGAAGAAATTTTTACACAACGCGAATTGACCGCGGTTGCCATTATGCCTAAAAAAACTACTACTTGATCCCATGAAAAAAGGTTTTACTTTTGTGGAATTGCTTTTAGCTATAAGTATATTTGCAGTGGTTAGTGTTATGCTTTATTCTGTTTTTAATATGGGGACTACTGCCTGGAGAAAGATGGAAGGGTTGTTAGAGCGCTATCAGAGGTTAAGATTACTTATGGATAGAATGAGTCTGGAATTGCGCAATTGTATAGATTTAGATGCGAAAGATTTCCTTGCTTCAGGTATAGAAAGCTACGATTTTCAGGGGATGTCCGACAAAATGATTTTTTATACATTTAGAAATGGAGAGATAAAACGCATAATCTACAAGCTGGAAAAAGAAGAAGAAAGTGATGTTTCGCAAGAAGGGATCTTCTTGCTGAAACGCGATGAGAAGCCTTTCAGTCCTTTAGCATTTAGAGAGGAAGATTTTGATGGCGAAATTGTTTTTGATTTAGTTAAAGAGTTAAATTTTTCTTATCTGGAAAGGAAAAGTGATACGGAAGAAACCTGGCTTAATAATTGGGGTGAGACGGATTTACAAAAAAACAATTTACCTGTTCAGGTAAAAATAAAAATTATTTTCTATATCCCGGCGATTATTCCTTTAAAAGGGAAAGTTGGTTATCAGGAGGTAAGCATAGAAAAATATGTCGATATTGTCACGGCAAAAAGAATTCTCCAGTAAAAAAGGAACGGTACTTATAAATGCTTTCTGGATTCTTTTTATTTTATTGTTGGTAGTTTCTGCTTTTGCCTGGAGGATCTCTCTGGAACTAAAAATATCCAAATTATTCACCCTTCGCTTAAAAACACTTTATGCAGCAAGATCGGCGATATCTTGGGCAAATGAGATAAAGAAGAATCTCGATATGAACCCTCACTGTGATTACCTGGATGAGAACTGGGCGGGGAAAAGGGAAAACGATATTTTTAAAGACCAGGCAATTGGAGAAACAGAAGTTAGTATTAAGTATTTAGACCATTATGATGAAACAGGAGCCCCGGTCTATTACTACGGTTTAATTGATGAAGAGAGAAAGATAAATTTAAACATAGACGACTTGAATGTATTGAGAATGTTTCTGGGGAATTTAATGAGGATTATAAATACCACTGGAACAGTTATCCTTACATCTGATATAATTGAAGCAATTATTGACTGGCGGGACACAAATCAATTGACCCGTAATAATGAAGAGGAAAATAATTACTATGGTTACCTTAACCGTAATGGTAAATTTAAAGTTTTAGAAGAATTGTTGTTGTTAAAAGGAATGGATAAAGAAAAATTTGCTTTTTTGCAAAAATATCTTACCGTTTATGGCACGGGTAAAATAAATATAAATACTTCGGACAGAGAAATCTTAACGACAATGGTTTCGGTTTTTAGTTCTATATCTCAAATAGCACCTTATTTAGATAGGCTGGTTAACGAAATAATTGAATTTCGTCCTTTTTCTTCAGTAGCAGATCTGTTTAATTTACCCGTAATACAGGAGGTATTGAGTAGTTTACCGGAAGAAATAAGAGGTGCCTTGATTTCTTCCCTACAGGGGGTCATCGATAATTGGATTACTTTTACCTCTTCCGCATTCCAGACAAATATAGAAGTAGAGGCAGGAAATGTGAAAAAAACAGTCAGGGCAGTCTTTAACCATCCTGAGGGAAGGATAATTTACTGGAATGAAAATTAGTTTTATTTCAAAATTTAAAAAAGGGATCGAGAAAATAAAAAGTATGTATTCTTCTGTTAATCATTTTACCTGTTTAGAAATATCCGATACCCACATAAAACTGGCACAGTTTGAGAAAAAGAAGAAAGAGACAAAACTCCTTTATCTATTTACACGAAATATCCCTACCCAGGAAGAGGAAGTGATTATTAAGACTTTAAAGTCCCTACTTTCAGAAATAAAGGTAAAGGGAGAGGTTTTAAGCTGTCTTCCTCGTCATCAAATAACCGTGCGTTATATGAAGCTTCCTTCCCATAAGGACGAAGAACTTAAGGCGATGCTTGATTTTCAGATAACCAAACAGATCCCTTATCAGAAGGAGGAGATGGTATATTCCTATATTAAACTGGGAATAGATTCTTCGGGTTATACCGATATTCTTTTAGCTATAACACACGAGGAGACAGTTTATAAACATTTAAAATTATTGAAAGCCTGTAATATTGAACCCGAGAGAGTAAGTTTAAATACACTGGATACCTGTGAATGGTTTTCTTATAGCTATCCTGAATGTAAGGAAACAGTTCTTCTTATAGATGTAGACACCGCCTACACAGGAATAAGTGTAATCGTTCCTTCAGGAAAACTCCTTTTTAGCCGGGCTGTTAAAATAGGAATAAGCGATTTGGAGATCGACGAAGATAACAGTTCCTTAGAAGCCTTAAGGGACGAGATAAAAATTTCTTTCTCCACTTTTATGAAAGAATATGCTGATTTAAAGATTGATAAAATAATACTTACTGGAGCGATATCTGTACTGGATAAAATTAAAAATTATCTGAAAGAGGAATTTGTGATGGAGATTGAAATAAAAATGCCTTTGGAAAAAATCAGGATTAAAAAAGATGTCTTAGAGGAAGACTGGTTTGATATGCATAGGGTTTCTCTCACTGCGGTATTAGGATTGGGGTTATGTGGTGATACTCCCGAACGCTTGAACCTTTTACCCCCGGTGGAAATAAAAAGAAGACAGGAGGAGAAAAGGAAAACCCAGATTATTTTCAGCGCTATACTTATTGCCCTGATTTTCTTAAATTCTTTGGGGATTTTTTACAGAAAATTTTACGAGAAGGATTCCCTCCTGCGTTATTTAAATAACGAACTGAAAAAAATAGATATAAAAGCGCAGGAACTGGAGGAAAAGAAGAGGAATCTTGAGTTGGTGAACCAGCTTTTTTCTGACAGAAGTATAAGTCTGGATATTCTTGTCGAATTATATAAGATAGTCCCTTCAGAGATAAATTTGGTAAATTTTGATTTTGAAGATGGAAAGGGTGTTGTTTTGAGAGGAACTTCTACCGAGATGGCGGCGGTGTTTAGATTGGTAGCTCTCCTTGATAAGACCCCTTATTTTTCTAATTCTCAGGTAAAATTTGTGAGAAAACGGGTGGGTAGAGAAGGCTTAACCGATTTTGAAATTTTTTCTCCTTTAAAGAGCAATGAAGCTAATTAATCAGTTATCAAAACGGGAGAGGTTTCTTTTCTATATTACAGTATCAGCAATTATTTTTATGGGGGTAACCAATTTTCTTATAACCCCTGTACTTAAAAGTTGGCGGGGTCTAAACAGAAAAATTTCTAACCTCCAGAATAAACTTAATCGGTATACGAGGATACTGGCTCTGGAGAAAGATATTGAAACAAAATATAAGGCTTATGCGGATTATCTCAAAGTAAAAGGTTCCCGGGAAGATGCGGTGGCTTCTGTGCTTCAAGAAATAGAAAAACTTGCCCGAAGGGCGGGAGTAATAATTACTAATATTGTGCCCTCGGCAATAGAAAGTAAAGATTTTTATAATAAATTTGAGATAAGAATGGATATTGAGGCAGATATTAATTCCTTGGTGCGCTTTCTTTACGAACTTCAGAAATCGAAACATCTTTTCAGAATTTTGCGTTTAAATATTGCTACCAAAGCAGGGACCGAAGATATTTTGCGTTCTTCCCTGCAATTTATTAAAATATTTATTTAGTTTATGCATAGAGGTTGAAAAATAATTATTATGGCGAGAGTGATTTTTGATATTGAAACAATAGGAGAAGATTTTGAGAAATTAGATAGCACTTCTCAGGAATTCATGCTTAAGTACTCGGAAACAGAAGAAGAAAAGGAATTTGTCCGTCAGTCGCTGGGGTTTTATCCGTTGACCGGTGAGATTGTGGCTATTGGCATGCTAAATCCCGATACAGAAAAAGGTGTGGTTTATTTTCAGGCACCGGGAGAAAATTTAGAAAAGATTGTTGAAAATAATGTAGAATTTATTCCTGGCACAGAGAAAGATATACTTATCCAATTCTGGCGGACGATAAAACACTATGAGCAGTTCATTACTTTTAACGGAAGGGGATTTGATTGCCCTTATATTATGATTCGTTCAGCAATTCATAAAATAAAACCCACACGTAACCTTATGCCTTATCGTTATGACCCTAAAGAGCATATAGATTTATTGGACCTACTTACCTTCTACGGTGCAGTAAGAAAGAAATTTAGTCTGCATATGTGGTGTAGAGCGTTTGGGATAAAAAGTCCTAAGGAAGAAGGAATTACTGGTGATACAGTGAAGGATTTTTTCCGAAAGAAAAAATATTTAGAGATCGCCCGTTACTGTTTAGGGGATTTATATGCTACTAAAGAGCTCTATTCTTACTGGGAAAAATACATAAAAATTTAAAACTATTCCTTTTATTTTCTAAGAGATGAATAAAGCAGTGGTTTTTTTTATTCCCGTAGAAAATAGCAAAGATATAGAAAGAACAGGTTATCTCTTGAAAATTCTTATTAAAGAAAGTGGATTGTTTAAGGATATAGAAAAAAATTCTTTTGTTCCCATAAAACTTACCTTTGGAGAAAAAGACAATAGAGGTTTTATTAATCCTCGTTTAGTGAAGATTATAGTAGATAGATTAAAGGCCAGAGGAGCACGCCCCTTCCTTACCGACACGAGTGTAATCTACCAGGGTAAGAGAATGAATGCGGTAGACCATCTGGAACTTGCTTATGTGCACGGTTTTGTCTGGGAGGAGGTTAATTGCCCGGTGATTATTGGTGATGGACTGTTAGGAGAGAACAGTTTAGAGGTAGAAATAAATAAAAAACACATTAAAAAAGCCCATATTGTTCGTTTCCTTTTCTATATAGACCATTTACTGACTCTTTCCCACTTTACCGGACACCTGCTTACAGGATTTGGGGCAACCCTGAAAAATCTAGGAATGGGATTTGCCACGCGCAAAGGAAAACTCCTGCTTCATGCCAATATAAAACCAAAAGTCATCTCCAAAAATTGTCGTTTCTGTAAATTTTGTATAAAAAGCTGTCCCGCAAAAGCAATCGTAGCCAGAGGAAATGTCTGTTTTATCAGAGAAGAAGTATGCATAGGTTGTGGTGAATGTTTGGTTGCCTGTAAATTTGGTGCCATAGAAGTTAACTATGGGGAAAACGTGGATATTCTTTCAGAGAAAATAGTAGAATATGCCTATGCGGTGTTGAAAGACATGAAAAGAAAAATTTTCTTTAATTTCCTCACCCACATTACTAAGGAATGCGACTGTATGGCAAAAGATGAGCCTGTAATTGTTCCCGATATAGGAATTTTGATTTCTACTGACCCTGTGGCAATAGATAAAGCAGGATTGGATTTAATCAGAGAAAAGAGTAATAAGGATATTTTCCGTAAACTACATCCTCAAGCTTCTCAGCCCGAAACTCAATTGGAATATGCTCAAGAAATTGGTTTAGGAAAACTGGAATACGAATTGGTAAAGATTAAAATATGAAGAAAGGAGGTATAATGTTTCGCATTATTTTTAGTACCTGTTTGTGCTTTTTTCTTTTGGTAAGTAATGCTTTTTCTGCACCTACCTGTGGTTCGATTATTCCCGGAAAGAACAAATTTCAATGGGGATTGGCTTCAAATTTCATCCATAAATATAAAATGAAAGGAGCAGGGGGAAATATAAAATTGAGAAGTAATCAGTTTTTTCTGACCCTTGCTTACGGAATATTCAAGAATCTTGTGTTTGACGGGAAACTGGGGATAGGAGATCTCAAGAATGACCGTGTAGAGAATAACGATCTTGATTATGACACAGGTTGGGGGGGAGGTTATGGTTTGAGGTACAAGTTGTATGAGAATGAAAAACATAAAGCCAGAGTAATTCTTGGTTTTCATCATATAAGCATCCATCCGCCGGATGAAGAATTAAATGGGAAAGAATATAAAGCAATACTTGATGATAATCAGATTGATGTTATTTTCTCTCGAGAATATGATAATTTTGGCAGTCCCTATGTAGGGTTGAAATTATCACGGAGTAGACTTTTGCGCCGGGATAATACAGAAAACAGTTCTTTTCACTCTCCTTGGAAGATAGGAATTGTTATAGGGTATGATAAAGAGTTTTTGCAGAGTAATTTTCTTAATCTGGAAATGCGTTTTATTGACGAGACATCTTTTAACATAGGAATTTCCCATATATTTTAGTACTTGACAATTGCTAAAATTGTGCTATAATTATAACACTAGAAGAGAAAAGCATCCTTTCAACCGCAGAAAAGATGGCTATACATTGCTGTCCCAAATGTGAATTGTGGAATTCCTG